>NZ_JAAHIG010000001.1:0-33119 GCF_010692305.1 Moorena sp. SIO4G3
TCGAATCTTGAGAAGCTCCACAATGTTTACAGTAGGGTAAATATTTGTAAGTAATATTGTGGCAAATTTGACATTCAACATATTGATAATAACCGCAGTGGGGACAGTAGTGATCATCGGGTTTAATTTTCCTGGCACAATTGATGCATAGTAATTTTTTGACTCTGCTAGCTGCCTGGAGTTTAGTATTAAAAACAATTTTTTGAAAAAACTTTATAATTCCAAAGCCAATCAAGGGAATCAGCAAGATATAAACATAACTGACCAGGAAAAGTAACCTACCGAAAATTTCAATAATTATATCAAATATAAATTGAAAGATAGCGCCAACTTGAAGGAACTCAAAGAGTCTAACAATTAGCGGTATAAAAAATATTACCAGCAAATGCCAGCTAATCAGCGCAATCAGTCCATATCCTCTGCGTTGAGTAAATTTATGAACTGATAGGGCGATGAAAATCAACGGCAGAAGAAAGAGGGATTGAAAAGCAAATTGGATACTTGGATACCAGAAAGATGCCTGTTGATGTTTTTTGCGGATTGTATTAAATTTATTCTCATCCTTAATAAAATCTAGCAAACTAACACTTTCCGGTCTGGCAAGCAGTTCATTTTTAATATTATCAATTTCCTGTTGAAGTCTGGAAATATTACGATTATTTCGTTCTAACTCTTGTTTGGCTTGTTCAGCACTGACTTGATTAATTGATCGCTCACGAGATTGACCGGCAATTTTTTCTAAGAGTGTGGAATCATATTGTTCACGAATGGTGTTATTAGATCTTCTAAGGCTACTTATTTTTGATTGTTTCTGGTTAATAGTTCTTTCAGTTTGCTGGTTTTGAGGATTTTTAATCTTATCTTTATAGTCGGCATAGTTCAAACAGGTTGTAAAAACTTGACCCAGATGTCCTTCTTCAGCTTGTTGATAGGATTTTTTAAAACTAGTTGCTCCCAATGAACGGCTAATAATGTTATAGTCTTTATCTTGATCAGTTTGTCTACGGTAATTGTTCCACTCGTAATAACATGGATAAGTTTGAGCAGGACTCATAGGCCATCTGCTAATATCATTCAGTCCTACAAACACATTGATTAAGATAAAAATATCAATCCAACAATGACAATCAAACTCACTTTGTTCAGTGGTTCGTTGCTGAGTGTCCTTGATTTACTAAAAAACTTACTAAAAAATTGACTCAAAAGACGGGATATTCTGGCCATCATATTCAGAAGTGTTGACAGGAGTTTTTTTAATAAACCAATTAATAACTGTTATCAAAAATTAGAGGACTTTTATAAGTATAAAAGTTGCTAAAAATATACCATCCAAAACTCACGGAGTGATTGCTCCAAGTGGTTTGCGGTAAACCACTACAATTCCGCTAGTGGCTACCAATGCTAAGGCTGATGGCACCAGAGGTACCCATACTCCTAGAGTAAATAGACCAAAGCATAGGAGATATAAAACCCCTGTCGCTGTGATGGTAGCGAGTCCCCAATACAGTATTCGACCACAGTGCCAAGCAATAGTACTACCAATGATTGACCAACCCCAAACCCAGAACAGGTCTCCCCAGGGCGACCACACCGATAATAATGGACGCTCACCGAGGCCAGCACTGATCATCTGACTGACCATCTGAGCCTGAAGAATTACCCCTGGCATTTCTTGGTATGGCCACTGAAGGGCACTGTAGGGGGTAGGATGGTAATCCTTGGCAATCTTTGCAGTTATTCCGATCAGAACTATTTTGTTTTTGACCCACTCTGGTTTGACCTTACCCTCTAGCAGCTCTGTGACAGTGACTCGTCGGGCGACAGTTTCCCGGTAATTGAGTAACACCTGGAACCCCCGATAATCACGATTGTGGTAACCCCCGGCATTAGCTGACAACTCTCTTAAGACACTCTTACCCAAGCGTATTTTATTCATAGCAATGGTTTTTGCCTTGATTCCGTCTTGGGCTAAGTAATGCAATGCGACCCTAGCACTGAAGGAGTGGTCGGTGGCACAGGGGTCATCGTGGTAGGGATGCATAAATACAAGATGCCTACGGATAATGCCATCAGGGTCAGCCATGATATTGCTAAAACCAAGGCGGGATTCTGGTACCCCAGAGGGAGGTTTGATGCCTGAGTTTTCGGGGTTGTTAGCTACCCTAGCGCTACAAAGGGCAATGAATTTCTGATTTTGCTGTAACTGACGGCTCAATGCCTGGTGACCAGGTTCTCTAGGACGTTCGCGAAAGATATCTAAGCCAATCACTCGGGGTTGATTAGACTCTAGCTTGTCTAGGACTTCGGCTAGGGTTTGATCTGGGAGGGGATAGCCATAGCGGTTGATCTCGGCATCTTTGGCTTCAACCACCAGCAAACGGGAGTCTACCCCTGGATTAGGTCGCAGCCGCATCAGCTGGTCAAATGCCTTTAGTTCCCAAAGCTGAAGTATTCCCAGCTGCCGGATCACCATGACTAAAATGGTCACAACTACACTGAGGATCAGAGCCGATTGGACCAGGTGGCGCTGGTGATTGCCACGCAACTGTTGCCAGGTTGGGGGTATGGTCGCAGGATTTTGACAAATCACTGGCAACCAACTGGCACAGGGACATTGATCTTCCAAACCTTGCAGTTTTTTCCGGGCTTCTTGCACTGCTAGATACAAGGATTTACCACTAGCAAAAGCTTTGATAAAATATTGCAAAAACTGCTGTGCTACGAGATCCGGTACGGGCTCCCGCATAATAATCATGTGGGGAATGTGCAGCTGTTCTAGCTCATTGGCTAATCCTAAGCCATCACAGGAATTAAAAATTGCTAGGGACAACCCCCTTTCTATGGATTTTTTGAGGGCTTCTCTGAGTTCGTCAATGGTTAAGCTATCGGTCTGATTGATATGAATCCGACCTCTTTCTGCCTCGGTTTCACTATGACCTGCAAAAAACAAAATATCCCAAGGTTGCTCCCACAGGGTTTCGTTGAGCTTCTGCCGTGGTGGTTCTACTAGAAAGGTAATGTCTGCAAAGGGTAAATTCTCTAATAATTGTCGGTCTTGTTGGATATTAATCCCTTCGCTATTGCCCAGAATTGCTAGAATTCTAACGTTGTGTCGATCACGGCTGTGGTGCGATTTGCTTGGTTGTTGATACTCTGGAGTACTTAGGGCAATTTCTGCTTGGTGGTAACGCTCTAAAAATTCCCACTGATGCCAAGGAAGCTGCCTGAGCTGGGGATTTTTAGTACGAATCAGCACCCGGACTTCTTCGGTAATGCCCACTTTCTCTAGCCACTTTTCCCGCAGCGGACTAAATAACTCTGACTTGAGCCAGCGATTTAAGCGATCGCATAATCCCTGACTGTGGTTGTTGATGGAACCACCGATTGCCACTCGTTTAATTTTAATTTCTCGCAAAGAGCTCCCCAGACTGCGATAGCTTGACCGCCATTCGTGATAGTGGGTGACGATGTTAGGGGCTGCAGGCAATCTGCCAGTAAGTTCTGTTTCGGGACGTTCGCCTTCTGAGCCAATTTCCAGAGTGACTCGAAAACCTTCCTCAAAATCCCCATCCAGCTTAAGAGTTACTAGCTTTGCCATTGGCTTAGTTTTTTAACAGTTGACGGTTGACGGTTGACTGTCAACCGTCAAAAATCAGTATTTTGTCTGATATTATTCCTAGTTATAGCGCGTACTGAATAGGGAACAGCGGATTTGGGAACAGCGAATTTGGGAATTCAGATCACAAACTCTTCGATCACACTGGCATTATCCAGAGCAACCTTGACACTGAAACGGTCTCCGGGTTCGCAAGTAAAATCCAATTGAATCGCTTGATCCTCGTTTCTGGCTTGGGCATTGATCAGCATTTCTTGCTCCTCATCTAGCAAGAGCAACTGGAGATTGGGGGGTAGATAGGTTTGACCATTGATGGGATTGAGTTGTAGCAGAACATTCAGGGTTGTTTCGGATTCTGGGGTCAGTGCTACAACCAGAGCCACCCCTTGATTAGGTTTGCCCCATTCAATCTGTTTACATCGCTTAATGGTCTCAGACTTGGTTCTAAAGGCGAAAGCTAGCTGAGGACCATTGTTACCTAAAAGGGTTTCCAAACTCTGCCAACCTGCTTCAAAGATATGCTCCAACCATTGACTTAGTTGTGTCATCGGTTGGAATTGATCGAGGTAGGCTGGTAAATCTTTTAGCGTACGCAATTGGTGGATGACTAATTCACCGGTTTCCGAGGTTGGGGAAAATCCCAACAGCGTGGCTTCAGTATGGTCTTGATCAATCTCAACGACTACATAGCCAATCCGGTTAAATCTAACCTCCTGGGGAATGGGACAAGTCAAATCACCGGTTTTGACAGGCCGACATTCCAAGCGCCCCAAACCGGTTACCCTCAGGTCAGCCACATTTTCAGCCAAGCGCACTACTGAATTCCAGCTATCCCCCGAACTTAGGTCAGTGGGAATACCCAGGATCCGTAAATAGTTATTCACCGCACACACTGCCAGGGTGTTGAGATAGACTTGTTCAGCCTTTTGCTTGCTGGGTTGGTAGTGAGCAAACTGCTGGGCTATATCTAGTGCGGACTGGGTAATCGGCATGGGGATTGACCAATCTGCTAGCATGTTGGCGTTGTGTATCATGATTCTTTTTTCCTAGGTTGGGGTTTTGTGGTGCTTTTCGAGCTACCAGTCTTTGAATCTTCTATATATCCCTCGCATACACCGAATTTTCGCAACAGGGGTAAGCATTTACGGTTATAGAATTTGGGCAAATCTTTAGCTTCTGGTGGGGTTAGTTTAAATTCTGCTGCAATGGTTTTCCAAGGCTGATCCGGAGGGAGTCGCCGCTCGATTAGGACTTGGGCATTAATCTCAGGGCGTTTCCTAAAGCAAGTCTGACGTAATACTCCGTCTGGGTCTTTTTTAACCCAATCCAAGGTTTTTTGCCATATTTTCATAACTGGCTGTAGATCAGGAGCAGCTGCTACCCTATCTACAGGGTCAATAGTTTTACCTTCCTCTGTGCTTAGGCCAGTAATTTGCCGCTTCTGTTGCCTATAGCCAGCATCTCGAAATCGTCTCAGTCGCTTTTTTAGTTCATCGTCGAGCCAAGTAATCACACCTTTGATAGTCGGGTCATACTCTTCAGGATGCCCACAGCAATATTCCCACATCTCTTGGAGAGCATCATTATAATATGAGGTATATTCTTTCCAAAGCTTGCCGGATTTCATCACTAGTAAATGTATCTCGCTCAGTTTTTGCCGACGTTCCAGACTTAATGGTGGATGATTACATGCTTGAGCAATCAGCTGACGGAGTATTCGATCTAGATTTTTCATCGGTAATGTCCCTGTTGTAAATGCGATCGCTTTTAGCAGCTCCTACGGAGCATCCCTTAGCGTGACCTACGGTCAATCGCGTTTAGTACGCATTAGTCTATCGATAGCGCTGATCACGTTAGTTGTTAGTAGTTTGTTTGTTTTTGGTAGATGCTTACACTAACCACTAACCTCTACTCCCCATGAAAAGCGCTACAAAGGGCAGCCCGAAGACTGGACTCAGTATTGACCATCCCTAGACATCTTAGGCATCAATGTTGGGGAATGGCAAAAGTCACCCAGTATGTATTTACACGAGTGATTGGGGGGTTTTTCGCAAAAAACCCCAAAAAAAATTTTTTGTCCGATTTTTTGCGAAAACCCTGGTTGAGAGGTGCTGTAACAAATGACTAAGCCAAGTGTGATTCAACAGGTGCGACAATCACGCGAATTTAATTCTTAATGGGTCAAAAGCACCATTACATTTCAAATCAAATCCAGTTAGTGGGTCAACAGACCATGTATACTCTCACCAACACTCTAGAAAAATCCGCTCCTCAGGTGCAACAGTTAGACAATGGTCTACTGCAAGGAGTACTAGAAGGTTTTATTGACGGTGTTTTAATTCTGAATACACAAGGAGAGTTGGTTCATAGCAATCAAACCGCTCGTATTTTTTGTGAGGAACTGACACCGAACAGCAAACATCTTAAGGTGGTGCCTCAAGAAATCTGGCGTGTCTGCCAAGCCTTGAAAGACAGTGATGAATTCTATCCCCATCAATCTGTAATTATAGATTCAGAGATTACGACGAGTAACTCCATAACGTTTCGGATTCGGGCTAGATGGCTCAACCTGAGAATATCTGAGCAGCCTTATATTTTAGTTACCCTCGAAGACCAACGTCAATCCATTCATAGTATAGCCCTAGCTGAAGTTCAGAAATATGGCTTAACTGCCCGTGAGGCAGACGTCTGGTTACTGCGTCGAGTCAATTACTCTTACAAAGAGATTGCTGCGGAACTGTTTGTTACTCTCAATACCGTGAAGAAGCACATGAAAAATATTCGTGCCAAGCAGCAAATGGCAATGATGATGGAAGAAATGGCTGCTTAGGGGCATAATTAGCAATTTGGAAGACAGACATTCTTGGTGATGTGGGCATTTAGCGATCGCAATCCACCAATAAGAAAACATTTTTATTTAGTCATTTTTACTTAGTCATTAGTGATTGGTAAGATCAGTAATCCCTGATGGCTGATACCACCTCAACTAGCGGCGTGGCACAGGCTTCGAGGCTGGGACGAACGCCCATAAGCTGAATGCTTACCTTACTACTGCCTACTACAGCTGACAAAATGCCCTGGGCAGGGGCATTTTTTTGTAGAGCGCGATCGCACTCTTAGGTTTACAAATGAGATGTAAACCTAAGAGGTATTTTTTTATTGTCAAATAACACTCCGAATCTCTTTACCATCTTGCCTTTTGCCTCTTGTCCGCAAGCCAATTTCTGCAAGACTTGTGTTTACAAATCATATAAAAAACGCTTATTCCGGTTGTCATAGTAATCGGTTAAACAAGATTGTTTCCCTGTTGCCTGTTGCCTGTTGCCTGTTGCTTGTTGCCTGTTGCCTGTGGCCTGTGGCCTGTTGCCTATTGCCTGTTGCCTACTCCCTATTCCCTATTCCCTATTCCCTACAGATTTTGCCCCAAAAAATTTTTTCTGATTGTTTTGCGAAAAGTTGGGTTCACAGGCGCTGTAACAAGTAGCCAATAAAATGGTGATAATCCTCTCCTGTTTTAGTTTTTTGATTAACTTTTGGGACACTGTCCCAGGTTAATAGGAAACGGTTACGCCCCATATGGGGCGTTTTTTTTTAGCTGGATCCCAACCGTTCAATCAGTTACCCACTTTGCCAATTCATCTAGGGTAACTTTCAGCAGGTCACACAATACCTTGAGCTGATTTGGGTACAGTTTCGGGATATGCCTGCCCGCTTCCCAATTTTGCACCGTGGTCACAGTTACGCCCAATTCATGAGCGATTTCCCGCTGGGTGATATTTAGGGATTCTCGTCTTTTTTTAAGGTTTTCCCCTAAATTAGTCATTACTGTCCTATTTAAAAGTTAACATAATTAAGTTGAATGAGTTATAGGTTACCCCCTAATCTCACTAGAGACTATCTTACTTGACACTCCCCGGTCATTAGACGCGGGGATTCTTTGTTCAGCGATCCATCTTGCTCAACCAGATTCGCCGTAGGCGACGCTTCGCGAACGCGAACGGAACCAGGAAAAGTAGAGGATAGATCTCCCAAAGCGTTTTGGTTTAACACCAAGGTTCCGGTGTGCCCCACCGTACCTAAGGCTCGTTTGAGGATGTTGATTGCGGCATTGTGTTCGCGTAGCGTCGGCTTCGCCGAATCTCTATCTAATTGACATCCACACTTACAGACGTGGGTTCTAGTCGATAAAGATTTTTTCACTTCCTCGCCACAGTTAGAACAGTTCTGACTAGTGTAAGCAGGATTAACTGCAACAGTTATCTTTCCGAACTTAGCCCCAAAGTGTTCTATCCATTTCCTCAATTGATACCAACCAGCATCATTAATAGACTTAGCGATACAATGATTTTTTACCAGATTTCTTACCCTCAAGTCTTCATAGGCGACCAGGTCGTTAGACCGGACTACGCAACGTGCAAGTCCCTTTGCATGTTCTATGCGCTTCGCGCAGGCTACGCCAACACGCTGCCTACTTATTTTAAGGTGTGTCCTAGCAAGTTTATTAATCGCTTTCTTTCGGTTAGCAGAGCCTTTATTTTTCCTGGAAACTCGACGTTGATAGAATTTTAGGCGCTTTTCTCCTTTTCTATAAAATCGAGGATTGGGTACAGTATTGCCATTGGAGTCAGTGTAAAAATACTTTAGTCCAACGTCCAGGCCAATAGTGCTTCCTGTTGCTGGAACAGACTCATTAATATCGATCTGAATGCAAAACTGAACATAGTACCCATCTGCTCGACGGACTATCCTGACTCTCTTGATCAGCTTTTTGTCAAAGCGCCATAAGTCCCACGTACCCTTGATCTTGAGTTTTCCTATTCCTTTTTTGTCACTAAAAATGATTGACTTTTTGTCTGGGCATAACTTCCATCCAGTAGTCTTGTATTCCACTGAGTGACAATGCTTTTTGAATCTAGGAAATCCTTTCTTACCAGGAATTTTATTTTTGCAGTTTTCATAGAAACGGGCAATTGATGACCAAGCTCGTTCAGCACTAGCTTGCCGAGCCATAGAGTTCAATTCATTGGCAAACGGAAATTGTTTAGCTAAAACCGTGCAATATTTGTTCATATCTAACTTTCCAAGACCTTTATTGTCCATCCAATAGCGAATACAGCTATTGCGAACAAACTTAGCTGTTCTAATCGCTTCGTTTATTGCTAAATATTGCTTTTGTTTTCCGTATGCTTTGAACTCTAATACAATCATTATTATCGACCTTTAACTACTACTTTAGTATACAACATTTAGCGTAACATTACGGAATTTTATAAATAGTTTTTTCTCACGGCGGCTAAAGCCGCAAAAGCGCCTTCATCCTGGAGACGAAACCTTAAAGAGTGGAGGCTTATTATACCAAATCCTGTTGCCATACCCCCCTTATCTGCATAGCCCTAGATTTCTGGCATAAACTGGGATAAAAAGATTTGGTCGATTTTTATAAAGGGGTTTTGACA
The DNA here is from genome assembly GCF_010692305.1 of Moorena sp. SIO4G3. Taxonomy (NCBI): domain Bacteria; kingdom Bacillati; phylum Cyanobacteriota; class Cyanophyceae; order Coleofasciculales; family Coleofasciculaceae; genus Moorena; species Moorena sp. SIO4G3. The sequence continues at coordinate 9,073 of NZ_JAAHIG010000001.1, forward strand.
ACCAGATTTAGTATTACAAAGACTTGAAACTTTGACCCATAACCTATCGACCATAAACGCTCCACTCTTTTACGGTAATTTCAGACCCCGCTCGCTTTGTGACGGGGTTTTCGGCTTTGGGGAATTTTATAAGCTGGTCTTCATTTGAATTCCATGGTTCTGACAGCAGGGGAGCAGGGGAGCAGGGGAGCAGGGGAGAGGGTTTAACGTTTTTTTTTCTAGATGAAATCGATCTGTAGCGGTAATTTCCAGAATTAGTATCGCGCTGATCATACTTATCAGGTACATTCAATGGTTCCATCGGCCACTCCCGAATCGTAAGCATTCAGCTATCAGCTATAAGCTCTCAGCTATCAGCTCTCAGCTCTCAGCTTTGAGCTTTTCAATAAAACAAGTAAGCCTTCGTTTAATCTTTTTTACGTCAGCTGTTAGCGCAGCGTGAGCCTTTAGCTCACGGCTGACGGCTGATGGCTGACAGCTGAATGCTTACCCCGAATCCGATTAACCCAAGACAAAAGTACCTTACCGAATTTATCACTGCTATAGGACAAAAACCATTAGTCAAAATTTGCCAACCTGGCAACAAACCCAGTTGGGATTTGGTTTTGATAGAAACTAAAGATACAAAAAACAACAAAAAATAGTCCTAATTAAGATAGGAAAATTATTATATCGGCAAAACTTGTAGAGTTTTTGTTGACAAAAATTTATTTATAAAATTCATCAATTAATTAAGACCTATCATGGAAGATATCAAAACTATTTCCCAAGAGGAACTAGACGAACTACAAGAAGTTCCCTCATCACTGCTCATTACTAACGACGAAAGCAGCCAAACTTCAAGACTTCTCATTACTAACGACGAAAGCAGTAAAAGTTCAACTACGACTCTTCAAATCACCTCAACACAGATCTCAGGGGTAGTTTCCGAGTCCTATTCCGATGAATTGTCGAAACGTTTATCTATATTTCCAAACCCCTTTAACCTTATTCTCGGTACTCCCAGTTCTGAGTTTTTGCGTGGCACTAACTATAACGATATTATTTTAGGTCGCGGGGGCAATGACATTATTCTTGGTCTCGGTGGCAATGACTTTCTGTTTGGAGACGATGGAAATGATGTTGTTGTCGGTGGCTCTGGTAACGATTTTGTATCTGGTGGCAATGGTAAAGACTTTCTATTTGGTGGTTCCGGTAACGATAGGCTGGATGGTGGGAATGGTAATGATTTTCTGTCTGGGGGAACTGGATATAACCTCTTCATCGGCAGTACAGGCAATGACACTCTCAACGGACAAGATGGCAGAGATACGGTAGATTATACTGGTCTGGGTCGAGCCATTACCCTTTTACCCACGGGAATAGTTAACAAAAATGGTCTTGGCAAGGATGAACTAATCCGAGTAGAGACTATTATTGGCGATCGCAATCAAGCTAACACCATTGATGCCTCTTCTGCTGGTACTGGTGCTTCTGTCAACGTTGATTTGCAACAGGAAAAGTTACAAATTAATGTTGTCGGTGGTTCCATTCTCAACCGCACTGTAAGGAACTTTATTAATGTCAAAGGTACCGAACTCAACGACACTATTGCTGGTAATAGACTAAGTAACAAACTTAGCGGTGGCGGTGGTAATGATGTCATTAGTGGTAGCGCTGGTAAAGATGTCATCGATGGTGGCTCTGGAAAAGATACAGTGGATTACACTGGTCTAGGTAGAGCGATTACTGTTTTACCAACTGGAATCGTTGATAAAGGGGGTTTGGGCAAAGATCAGCTGATTGGGGTTGAGAAAGTCATTGGGGATGCAGGTCAGGTTAATACTATCGATGCTTCTTCTGCTGGTACTACTGCGTCTGTGAATGTAGATCTGCAAAAGGAAACTTTACAAGTTAATATTGTTGGTGATGGCACTCTGAATTTCGCTGTCGAAAACTTTGTCAATGTCAAAGGTACTGGACGCAACGATACCATTGTTGGTGACAACCAAAATAATCAACTTACTGGTGGCGCAGGGAGTGACGACATTGTTGGTGGTGGTGGCAAAGATACCATCGTAGGTGTAGATCCCAACAGTTTGAGTCCAGGAGTCAACGAGATTGATATCTTAACTGGAGGCGCTGGTGCTGATACGTTTGTGATCGGAGATAGCAAGAATACTTACTATGAAGGGGGAGGATTCTTGGGTCTAAATGACTACGCTCTAATTACCGATTTCGAATCCGGTACGGATAAAATCCAACTCAAAAAAGACAACTATCTGTTTGGACGAAACTTTATTGCTGTGCGCAAAGGCTTCTACTATGATGATTTGAGTAGTGTTGCTTCAGCTGAAACCATTGTTGACAAGCTATCTGAAGGTGTTATTAAAGACTCTGGCTCAAGTCTCGGTGCTGACACCACTGGTGATAGCTTCGAGTCCAGTCGGATACTTCCTAGTTTTAATCTGGATATCATTGCTATCGTTTCCGACGGATATAGTCAATCTGATCTCCACTTTGTGTAATCTCAAGTTTGGTTAATTACATCCGAAATAGTTGCTAGATTTTTGGTAATTTAGTAATTAGTAATAGGTCATTATAAAGTATCAATTACCTATTACTAATTACTAAATTTTTTGCCAATTTGGCGTGACAAATCAATCACAAAGCCAATTTGGCGTTACAAGGGTTGTCTTGATGGGATTTCATCGAAATACCATAAATCGCTAAGGAAAATATTATGGCCACAGTTCAACAGGCAATCCTTAAAAACCAACCATCAGCAAAAGACAAACTAGACTTAATACCCGACGCTATTAAAAATCAACAGGTAACAGAAGTCAAGTCCAGCAATGCTCCAGCTTTGACTAATTCAACTGCCCTGAGTGCTATAGGCGGCTTGAGCGGTGCAGAAAAGTCAGCTGTAGAAGGGTCAATATTAGCACCAGTGTCCTCAATCACAGGAATATCCTCAAGCGCAGCCCCAATCGCAGCAGAGTCATTCTCAACAGGTATCACAACAAAACCTTCTATCCAGCCCACTACATCGTCTAGTCTGACTAGCCGACCGTTTTTCCCATTCTTCTTCCCTAAGTTCATTATCGGTACTCCCCGTAGTGACCTTCTGGTTGGTACTGGCTCCACTGATATTGTTCTTGGTCTCGGTGGAGATGATCTAATCTTTGGACTTGGGGGTAACGACATACTCTTGGGCAATGATGGCCATGACGTCATGTTTGGTGGCTTTGGTGACGACAGGATGTTTGGTGGTCGTGGAAACGATTATGTGTTTGGCGACTTCGGAAATGACACCATATTTGGGGACAGTGGCAATGATGTCTTGTTTGGTGATGCTGGTAAAGATACAGTTAATTACTCTACCTTGGGTACAGCAATTACCCTCTTACCTAGGGGTATAATTGACAAAGGCCGTTTTGGTCGGGATGAGCTTGTCGATGTTGAGAAAATTGTTGCAACTCCAGGTAAAGCCAATACCATTGATGCTTCCTCTGCTCGCTCTGGTGCTTCTATTAACGTGAATCTGCAAAAGCAAAGCTTGCAGGTCAATCTTGCTGGCGGTTCTACCTTGAATTTCACTGTCCAGAACTTTGTTAATGTCAAAGGTGCCGCCCTCAATGACAATATTACTGGAGATAATAAAAATAACCAACTTACCGGTGGTGCAGGAAGTGACGAGATCACTGGTGCTGGTGGTAAGGACACTTTAGTTGGTGTTGATCCATCTAGTTTTAAACCAGGAACAAAGGAGATTGATATCCTGACTGGAGGTTCTGGTCGCGATAAGTTTGTTCTAGGAGATTCCAGAAATGTTTACTATCAAGGTGGTGGAATCTTTGGGTTAAACGACTACGCTTTCATTGAGGATTTCAGAAGTGGTCAGGACAAATTCCAACTCAAACGAGGCAACTATGTGTTTGGACGGAACTTTATCGCTGTACAGAAAGGCTTCATCTTTAATAAGTTTGACAGTGTTGCTGCAGGAGCAGCTCGAAGCAGTGAACCCAATGTGGCTCAGGTTGAGAATGCTGTTGACAACATAATCAAGGGTAATAATCCCGATCTTTCTAAGGTGACTACTGGTGTTGGTGCTCAAATCAGTTCTGCTGCTTGGCCAACAGACAATGATAGCAGCTCTTCTCGATTGATTGCTCCTGTTCAACTTGACATCATCGCTATCACAGAGAATCGGTATAACTTCAGTGATATCGACTTTGTTTAAGGTTTAAGTAATTAACCGTAGGGTGGGCAGTGACTAGCAACGCCATGAACAAGGTTGGTGAATCGGTGTGATCCACTTCCCACCTGAGATCAACCTGCTGGTCAGGGAAATAGTGATTAACCCTAGGGTGGGCAGTGACTAGCAACGCCATGAACAAGGTTGGTGAATCGGTGTGATCCACTTCCCACCTGAGATCAACCTGCTGGTCAGGGAAATAGTGATTAACCCTAGGGTGGGCAGTGACTAGCAACGCCATGAACAAGGTTGGTGAATCGGTGTGATCCACTGCCCACCTGAGATCAACCTGCTGGTCAGGGCAAGAGCCTAAAGTGCGATCGCCTCCATCGTTTTTTGATGAGTTTTTTTACTAAGCATACAACAAGCAAGCATACAGCTGCTAGTCACTTGACTCTTGAGTTGATGATTATTAGCCAATGCCTCGATAATTTTTTTGTCAATATCTGATTTAATAGCCGTTTTTTGATCGATAATCTTGCTATAAAATTGGTGTCTCATACCTGTCGAGTAATTCTGACCTCTAATATCGCTAGCAAGAAACTCTCCAATTCCTCCCCCCAGTTCCCTGACTACATCTATTTCACTGTCTGCCACTTGCGAAGCCAGCGCCACTGCTCTCGCATATAACGGTAAAGCAATAGACAAACCTGCGCCAGTAGCAGCAATGAATGTAGCGAGAATATAGATTAGAACCAGAGCAACAATATATCCGACTAGGACATCTATAATAGCACCGATTACCGGCACAATAATTACAACAATTGCGCCGACAATTTCTGATGAGGATAAAATTTCTACAAGTCTCTCAACATCCAGCTCATAGTCTACATTACCAACTCGAATAAAGGTAACATTTTTTTCATTAAAAACTAGTTTTTTAGCAGTATTATTGTTTGAAATTTTTTTTTCTAAAATAGGTTTGATAGCATTGTCAAGCTCATGAGCAATTGACTTTACCCAATCCTTGACACAGGTTTCAACGATATCCTCTGCAGGACTTTCTTTCCCAGGACTTACTTTTAAAGTATTTCGAACCTTTAATTTTATCGTTTCTGCCAAGGTGCTCAGATATATATAATCTCTATTTTTCCACTCTTTAATTTCAGTAAATACTATTTCATTGACTATAAAAAATGCCAAGGACTCACTCAAAGCCCGGAGCAATTTAGGATATCTATTATAGATTAGAGCCTGTGTTTGGCGTTGCACCAAAGCATTACCGTCTTCATAACTTGCTTGAAATTGATATCCAAGGCTATGTTCCATCTCAATCTCCTCAAATTTAATTGTGAGTTTCTACATGACAAACTGGGTTGGGTTTACCTTATTAAAGTTATCACCTACAATACTCAATGATATAAAATTGAAACAAATCTTGATGTTTGGATGAAATGCTTATGCTCTGAGGAGATACTAACTAATTAATTAGCCAATATACCAAATAGAATTTTTGATCGGTTTTGGAATTTTATTAATCAAATTTAACCGTTGATGAAGTAATTACTTGAGAGACAGTTAAGATGCCGAAATATAGAAATTATCAATTGGGTGAGGATGGGGAGATCGGGCGGGAGATGGGGAGATCGGGCGGGAGATGGGGAGATGGGGCGGGAGATGGGGAGATGGGGAGATGGGGAGATGGGGAGAATTATTCCGATTTTCCGGTTCTGAGGACTCCCGACTCCCGACTCCCGACTCCGGACTCCCGACTCCCGACTGAAGTGTGGGATGAGTAATTTTTTTGGCTGGTAATCTTGACTATATAGTCAAAATTGTGCTAGGTTAAAACTATGGTTGGAAGAAAGCTAGAGTTCGACCGGGAAGAAGCCCTAGAAAAAGCTATGGACTTGTTCTGGTCTAAAGGCTATAATGCTACCGGGCTCAATGACCTGCTGAAGCACATGGGCATCCAACGCCAAAGCCTGTACAACACCTTTGGTAGTAAACATGCTCTGTTTTTGGAGGCAGTACAGCACTATGGACAAACCGTAGTCAGCTGCATTGAGCAACAGTTGAATCAACCGGGCTCTCCCTTAGAAAACATCCGTAATCTAATCAGAGGATTGGCTTCTGAGGCTATCTGTCCCAAATATCGTGGGTGTATGATGGCCAATACTATGATGGAGTTGGCTCCCCATGACCCAGCAGTGGCTAAGATGGTTCAGTGCCTAACCTGGCAGGTGGACAAAGCCTTGGAGCGGACATTGGAAAGGGCTGTGGCAGCTCAGGAGTTGCCAAGGGAGGCTAATCCACGTCAACTTGCTCGCTTTCTGCATCATGTTATATTGGGGTTCAATGTCCGAGGTAAAATACATCCAAGTTGTTCTTATCTAGATGACATTCTGGAGGTAGCTTTGTCTGTACTCGAATAATCGGTTCAGAGGTAGCAAAATTTTTTTTGCCCATTTTTTGACTATTCAGTCAAAAAATACCGTGATTTGAGCCGATCACCCCTGCTTAAGTCTGGAAATAATTCTCAAAGGCTCAGGAAGTCATAGTCATTCAGGAGACATCTAAATGTTACAACCTATTACCTTTACTGGAAGCGAAGACATCAGTAGCAAATCCCAAACCGTTGATGTACCAACAAACCCCGCTGCACCATCTGATGCTTCTTCTAGGTCTACTACTTCCTCTTTTGCTTTTGGTTGGTGGCAAACCCTTTGGGCAGATATCGACGTTATTTTCACACGAGACCCAGCTGCCCGAAATTGGATAGAAGTACTCTTTTGCTATCCTGGTTTGCATGCTTTAATGCTACATCGAGTTGGTAACTGGTTGTATTCTCGTGAGTTTCCCTTCTTGCCTCGGTTTTTGTCCCATCTGGGGCGGTGGCTAACGGGGATTGAAATTCATCCAGGGGCAACCATTGGCAAAGGTGTATTTATCGACCACGGTATGGGAGTAGTTATTGGTGAAACGGCTATCGTGGGTGACTATTGCTTAATTTACCAGAATGTAACTCTGGGGGGAACGGGCAAAGATAAAGGTAAGCGTCACCCTACCTTAGGTGACAATGTGGTGGTGGGTGCTGGAGCCAGTGTTTTAGGCAACATCCGAATTGGCGATCGCTCTCGCATTGGGGCTGGCTCAGTTGTACTGAAAGATGTGCCCGATAACTCCACGATAGTGGGCATTCCAGGTCGGATTGTTTCACGAAAAAGTCAACCCGATCCTCTGGCACACCACAAACTGCCAGATGTAGAGGCAAAGGTAATTCGGACATTGATAGACCGCATTGCTACTTTGGAACAACAGGTGCAGGATTTGAAGGAGCGCGAACACACAGCAATTCATTAGACTTCGCGGCAGTTGTCGGGAACAGGGAACAGCGATGCAGCGCGGTCTATTAAGTAATGGGTAATGGGTAATTGGTAATTGACCCAACTATACTTGATATCATCCTTAAGAGCAAGGAGACTCCCGTTATACCCGTAGGGTTAGCGGGAGACGGGGCTTATAAAGTGCGGACGCAGGTTCCACACACAGCCCGGAGACGAAACCTTAAAATAAGGTTTGAAGTTACCGTAAGGAGAGTGGAGCCGCGAATCTTACAGTTTTAACCCTTTTACGCATAACCGACTAACCATAAAGGCTCCACTCTCCTAAGGTTTCGTCTCTGGCCTTAATCATGGAGGCGCGCTTTCCGTGATGGCGAACGCGCCCCGCGTGACCTACGGTCAAGGGATTGCTCGCCATCACGGGTCGCACCTCTTTTATGCATAGCCGACTAACCATAAAGGCTGCCCCAGCGAGGGATTGCTCGCTGGGGCAACTTCTGACCCTCAGGAATTGCTTCCACATGTCCAGTTGACATCTCACATTTAATAGTTTAGAATGTGATAATGACTGAAAAAGCTTACCGATATCGTTGTTACCCAACACCTGAACAGGAGACTCTGTTGAGGAGAACTCTGGGCTGTGTAAGACTTGTTTACAACAAAGCTCTAGATGCTAGAACTAAAGGGTGGTACGAACGTCAGGAAAGAATAAGCTACAAAGAAACCTCTTCAATTTTGACAGGTTGGAAAAAAGAAGAGGATTTATTTTTTCTGAATGAAGTAAGTTCTGTTCCACTCCAACAGGGATTAAGACATCTTCAAACAGCTTTTAATAATTTCTTTGCAGGTCGTACTAAGTATCCAAACTTTAAGAAAAAGCGTAATGGTGGTAATGCGGAATTCACCAAATCCGCATTTAAATGGAGAAATGGCCAGATCTATCTGGCTAAATGCCTTGAACCTTTGCCTATTCGTTGGAGTCGTCAGTTACCGGAAAACTGTAATCCGAGTACCGTTACAGTTAGCTTAGATCCGTCTAATCGTTGGCATATATCAATTAGGTTTGATGACCATAGAGACTTGAGATTGCCTTCCACTGATAAGCAAGTTGGCTTTGATCTGGGAATTACAAGTCTAATTACAACTAGTGACGGTGATAAAATTACCAACCCCAAACATTTTAAAAAGCTCAAGAAAAAACTAGCTAAATACCAAAAGGCTTTGTCGCGGAAACAAAAAGGGTCTAACAATCGGTACAAAGCCAGGTTAAAGGTAGCCAGGATCCACGCAAAAATCAAAGATGCTAGAAGGGATTTTACTCACAAGCTAACCACTCGACTGGTCAAAGAAAACCAATTGATTGCATTTGAGGATTTAGCTGTGAAAAATCTGGTAAAAAACCCTAAGCTAGCTCAGGTGATTAGTGATGCTAACTGGGCAGAAATAATTCGTCAGATCAAATACAAAGCAGAATGGTACAACCGTCAAGCTGTATCAATTGATAGGTGGTTTCCCAGTAGCAAACTTTGCTCTGTATGCTTGAATCGTGTTGAGTCTTTATCCCTGAGTATTCGGGAATGGGATTGTCCATCTTGCCATACTCACCATGATCGCGATATCAATGCATCAATTAATATTTTGGCGGCAGGGCTTGCCGTGTCAGTCTGTGGAGCGACCATAAGACCTGTTCCCGTAGCGTCGCCTACGGCGAAAGAGAGTAAGTCTCGGAGGGCTGGTGCATTGAAGCAGAAACCTAAGTCGTGAGTCTTAGGAATCCCCCGCTATAATCGCCAGATTTAGCGGCGGGAGGATGTCAACCGAGGATACTACAAGCCAGGGGGGCTTCTGGTGCAGCCTTGAGGCAAGCGTTGCTAACTTTGCAACCGGAAATTTATGGCTCGATTGCTGACCCACAGAAAGTGGAATTGAATGGTCTCGTTTATGTTATCGATCGCTTACCCTGCGGCATGGAAATGTGTCGTTTTGTGAAACTGGTAGCAGCAGAAGGGTATATTCAGAAGACCTTGAAGTCCAGCATCGAGCTTTTTCTTACTTAAGTACTCTTTTAGGACGCACCTTTGAAGAAACCAAACACGCTTACCATCGCCTGGCTCAGGGCAGCTCTGATAATAATGGTCTATTTGATATTATTTATTGGCTGGGTCGAGTGGCCATGGAAGAGGTCCAATCCCAACGCGATCGCAAAATTACTTTCAGTTCCACACTGCGGGAGCGGATTGGACATCATATCCACGGGGCGCAGTGGGCAACTGATATTAAAAGCTTTGTGTTAGAAAACAACTTATGGGAGCGCCCACTCCATATTATTAGTGCGAATTTGCATAGCGTGATGAATTGCTTATTTGCGCCATCAGCACTTAAACACACCTTGGGAGAAGACAAAAAAATTGAGGACATTGCCCGTGAGTTAAGTTTGCCAGAAAACGCCCACCTAAACCAAAAGGTTAGGGAGTTTGCCTTGCAAAATGGGATGTTTTATCTAGCCGATAGAGCTGGGACAAATATCCACGTGCAAATTTTTGATACTGCTATGTTCCCCCTCCCTTTGCTATCTCCTGAGTTACCCATTAATCATAACATAATTGAACAAGAAAAGCCAGTTCTATTGGTAATGGATTATGCCTTTGGGGAACAAGCGTTTGAGATTATGGATGAATTACTCAAACCTTATCAAACCGGTGGGCAATCCCAAAAACTTAATGTTAAATCGATTTCGGTAATGGGAAAAGCGGGAATATTGGTGGGACACAAGGGAGATTTAATGCTACCAACGGCACACATTTTTGAGGGAACAGCCGATAATTATCCTTTTGTTAATGAGCTAACTAGTGAGGATTTTCAAGATGATGGCATTCCCATTTATGAAGGAGCGTTGGTGACAGTAATGGGAACCTCTTTGCAAAACTCTGATATTTTAGCTTACTTCAAAAGTTCATCCTGGAATGTAATTGGCTTGGAGATGGAAGGGGCACACTTACAAAAGGCAATTCAAGCTGCTTCTATGATCCGAAAAAGTATCGATGATAAGGTAAAGCTGCGTTATGCTTACTATGCTTCTGATAACCCCTTGTTGAGTGGCAGCACCTTAGCTTCCGGGGGATTGGAACAGGTGTTAAGCCCACCTATTTAATCACTATGAAATTTCTTCAGAAAATCCTGGGATAGGTAATCGGTAATGGCTCAGAAGTGTTGAATTTGGGAACGGGGAACAGGGAACAGGGAACAGGGGGTTTCCCCCACTCGCTATTGCATCAAGACAGTGAGATGAACCCATAACGGTTCTGATACTAATGGGATACACAAGATTGTTTCCCTGTTGCCTGTTGCCTTTTGCCTTTTGCCTGTTGCCTTTTGCCTGTTCCCTACTCCCTACTCCCTACTCCCTATTCCCTGGGCGCAGCGCTATAATAATTAGTTAATCGGAGATGCTATTCTTCAATCTCTTCATCTTCTTCCTCCAGAGGGTAAGTGCTAGTGAATGTTGATAAGGCATCTGCTAAATTGAACTCTGGATACTCTCTGAACATTTCTAGAATGGGATTGTCTTCTTCGGTATACTCATCCTCCCATTCATACATGTTTCCAGAGTCATCAATATCAGTAAAGGTTACTGGAACTGGTGAGCTACTAAAACATCTGACATCTGACCAAGGCAACATCTCAGCATCCCTGTCATATCTGTAGATATCAAGATACATCAAAAAAGGAATTTCTTCAAAGATAATTTCATAGTAGTCCTCGATTAATTTATATAACTCTGACTTATCTTTATTCAGCTTTAGCCAAAAGGTCATTTGCTCAGAGTTGGCAATTGATTGCTTGTTTTCATCCACTAGACAACAAAATTTAACGCCTAAATATAAATCTTGATACCTTTTTTCAACCTCATAGCGCCATTCGTCTACTTGACTGGGAGTGATTATAGAGTCATGGGGGATTAAATTATCTTTATAAAACCATAAACTAGGAGCGTAATAGGAAAAAGGTCTTCCCTTTTTCCGGCGTTTTTTATTTTTACTGCGCTTGTTCATGATCTTTCTGTTTATAGTAAGGAAAAGTGAACAATATAGAAACAAAAATTACCCCCAGTTACGACTTTTGTCAATAACTGGGGGTAGGGAGTTAATCAGACAATTGCTGAAAACAATTTGTGAAAACGCGATTAACTGTAGGTCACGCTACGCGATGCGACCTAGGAGCCGCTAAAAGCGATCGCATTCCCCAAATCCCCTGCCCCACTCAGATTCATGTAGGGTGGGCAGTGAACCAAACCGATTCACCAAGCCAGCGCGTTCGCGAAGCGGTTCCTTACTGGCAGTGCCAGACGCTGCGCGAACGGAACATCGCATTACTTGACACTGCCCACCAACGGATTAATCACAGTAGATGTAGGGTGGGCAGTGAACCAAACCGATTCGCTAAGTCATAGCATTTTTCGCCACTGCCCACCAAAGGATTAATCACAATTGATGTAGGGTGGGCAGTGAACCAAACCGATTCGCTAAGTCATAGCATTTTTCGCCACTGCCCACCAAAGGATTAATCACAATTGATGTAGGGTGGGCAGTGAACCAAACCAATTCATCAAGCTGGCGATAGAATTACTAAGCACTGCCCACCAACGGATTAAAAGATATAAAAAACAGGGAACGAACCAGATCAAGGAAATTTTAACTAGTCAGTTATTTCTCCCACGGTGTACTAGTCGTTATACAAAGATCAGATCCCCTGGGTTATAGCCACCAGCAACTATAGCAATAACATCAAGGCCCGAAGTAGAATTGATAGCAATAAAGTTGTCTTCAAAGGTATAGTTGATGCCTGACTTGAGTTGAATTTTATCCGTACCGGATTGGAAATCCGTAATTTGAGCGTAGTCATTGAGACCCGAAAATCCTCCTCCACCGACATAGTAAGGATTGCTGCTATCTCCAAGCACAAATGTATCAGCACCAGCTCCTCCGCTTAAGGTATCCTTTTCATTAATACCTGGATTGTTACCGTTGGGATCGACACCTACGATGGTATCATTACCACCGGCACCAGTAATATTGTCATTTCCAGCACCACCAGTAAGTTGATTACTGTTGTTATCACCAATAATGGTATCGTTGCGACCAGCACCCTTGACATTCACAAAGTTTTGGACAGTGCGATTCAGAACTGGACCATTAACAACATTAATCTGTAAACTGTTATTTTGCAGATTTACATTCACAGAGGCACCACTACCAGCAGAAGAGGCATCAATTGTATTAGCTTGACCGGCATCCCCAATAATCGTCTCCACTCGGATCAGCTCATCCTGACCAAGACCACTTTTGTTAACGATTCCCGTGGGTAAAAGAGTAATGGCTTGACCGAGACCAGTGTAATCGACAGTATCGTTGCCTTGCTCTCCATTCAGGACATCATTACCACTACTGCCAATAAAATGGTTTATGCCAGTTCCGCCAAATAGAGAGTCATTACCTGAGCCACCTCGAAGAGTGTCGTTACCTGAGCCACCTCGAAGAGTGTCGTTACCTAAGCCACCTCGAAGAAAGTCGTTACCTAAGCCACCTCGAAGAAAGTCGTTACCTAAGCCACCTCGAAGAGAGTCGTTACCTGAGTTCCCAAACAAACGATCGTTACCTGAGCCACCTCGAAGAGAGTCGTTACCTGAGCCACCTCGAAGAGAGTCGTTACCTGAGCCCCCAGACAGAGTGTCCTTACCTGAGCCACCTCGAAGAGAGTCGTTACCTGAGCCCCCAGATAGAAAGTCGTTACCTAAGCCACCTCGAAGAGAATCGTTACCTGAGCCCCCAGACAGATTGTCATTACCTGACCCACCAAACAGACAATCGTGACCTGAATCACCGATAAGAATGTCGTTACCTGAGCCCCCACGCATATCGTCATTACCTAAGTCGCCGAAAAGAATGTCATTTCCCTTTTGACCCAAGATAAAGTCATCGCCACCGAATCCCCAAATAGTGTCATCTCCGCCTCGTCCCCGGATGAAATCCTTTGTGTCAGTACCCTCAATCTCCTCACCGATATTAGTACCAGTAATCCAGTTAAAAGGCCCTGTAATTTTAGTGTTCGGCGATAATGCTGGTAAGTCTGGCTCATCGGAAACTAACTTTTGTAACTGGGTCAAACTTAACGGAGTCAGTTTACCAGGAGAAGTAGGTTGGGGGATACTAACTACTAGATCCTGGATAGATTTTGGCAGTGAATTGATTAACTCTACTTCTGATTTGGGAATTAGGTCGGATAATTTCTGAGTTTTAGTTACCATTGACTCTTTTGTTGAATTTACCTAACGTTTCGATCGCAGCACCAAGAAAATACCTAATGGTCATGAGCAGTTGATTACTCAGACTTTGACAAAATCTTAGACTCCAATCACCGATCACCGAGATCGGGACAGGGCCGTGGAAGGAGCCCAAAAATTTCAAAGTCCCATGAAGACCATTAAGGGGTCTTGGCTGCCATCACTCTTTAAATCACTCCAAAAATCCAATTTTTCTACAGTTTTATGTAAAGTTTTGTAACGATTTTCCGGATCCTGGGTATTTACAGGATTTCTTAGGGCTGAGATGGCTACAAATCAATTGATCTGGCGATCTGGCCAAGGGAGATGGGGCAGATTTTTATTAAAACAAACAAAAATTACCCCAAGTGATTGACAAAAGTCATAACTTGAGGTATTTACTGAATCAGTTGATGTAGGGTCCGCAGTCAACCAGACAGATTCATCAAGAAGCGCGATCGCGAAGCGGTTCCGAAGGAACATCGCATTGCTAGGCACTGGCCACCAACGGATTAATCACAATTGATGTAGGGTCCGCAGTCAACCAGACCGATTCATCAAGAAGCGCGATCGCGAAGCGGTTCCGAAGGAACATCGCATTGCTAGCCACTGCCCACCAAAGGATTAATCACAGTAGATGTAGGGTGGGCAGTGAACCAGACAGATTCATCAAGAAGCGCGATCGCGAAGCGGTTCCTTACTGGCAGTGCCAGACGCTGCGCGAACGGAACATCCCATTGCTAGGCACTGGCCACCAACGGATTAATCACAATTGATGTAGGGTCCGCAGTCAACCAGACCGATTCACCAAGAAGCGCGATCGCGAAGCGGTTCCTTACTGGCAGTGCCAGACGCTGCGCGAACGGAACATCCCATTACTTGACACTGCCCACCAACGGATTAATCACAATTGATGTAGGGTGGGCAGTGAACCAGACCGATTCATCAAGCTGGCGATAGAATTACTAAGCACTGCCCACCAACGGATTAATACAGAGGAAAAACAGGAAACAAACCAGATCAAGGAGATTTTAACTAGTCAGTTGTTTCCGCCACCCTGTACTAGTGCTTAGACAAAGGAAAGATCCCCTTGGTTATAGCCATCAGAGACTATAGCAATAACATCAAAGCCGAAATTAGGCACGATCTGAACAGACTTCAAACTATCCCCTGTGCTTAGCTGAGATTGAACACCATTACTCTTACCTCCAGCAATATTATTAGCAATCTGTTCAGCTGAAGCAATACTGTTCTTAGAAATAAAGAAGCCTTTCCTGACAGCGATAAAGTTTGATCCAAAGATATAGTTGCTGCCTTTGTGGAGTTGAATTTTATCCGTACCGGATTGGAAATCCTTAAGTAGAGCGTAATCATTCAGACCAAAAAATCCTCCTCCACCGACATAGTAAGGATTCTTGCTATCTCCAAGCACAAATTTATCAGCACCAGCTCCTCCGGTTAAGGTATCCTTTTCATTAATACCTGGATTGTTACCGTTCGGATTTACACCGACGATGGTATCATCACCAAAGCCACCGATAAGAATATCGTTACCTAAGCCCCCAACCAGAGAGTCGTTACCTGAGCCCCCAGACAGAGTATCATTACCTGAGCCTCCAAACAGACGATCGTTACCTGAGTTCCCAAACAGACAATCGTTACCTGAGCCGCCTATAAGAATGTCGTTACCTAAGCCGCCAGATAGAAAGTCGTTACCTGAGCCCCCAAACATAAAGTCGTTACCTGAGCCACCATACAGACAATCGTTACCTGAGCCCCCAAACATAAAGTCGTTACCTGAGCCCCCAAACAGAACGTCATTACCTGAGCCACCGATAAGAACGTCGTCACCTGAGCCCCCAAACAGAACGTCATGGCCACCGAATCCCCAAATGGTGTCATCTCCGCCAAGTCCCAGGATTAAATCGTTTTTGATAGTACCCGGTAGAGAATCATCTTTGGGAGTACCAATAATGATGTTAACAATTCCTGGGATTTTAGTTTTCGGCGATAATGCTCGTAAGCTTAACTCACCGGGAACTAACCGTTGTAACTGGGTCAAACTTAACCGAGTCAGTGTACCAGCAGACGTAGCTTGGGGGATACTAACTACTGTATTCTGGATAGATTTTGGCAGTGACTTGATTGAATCTAGTTCTGATTTGGGAATTAGGTTGACTAATGTCTGAGTGTTACTTACCAACGTAGCCATGGTCAATTTACTCTTTTTTTGAATTTACCTAACGTTTCGATCGCAGCATCTAGACAATACCTAATGGTCAAGAGCAGTTGATTACTCGGACTTTGACAAAATCTTAGACTCCAATCACCGATCACCGAGATCGAGATAGGGCCGTGGAAGGAGCCCAAAAATCTGAAAGTCCCATGAAGACCATTAAGGGGTCTTGGCTGCCATCACTCTTTTAATCACTCCAAAAATCCGATTTTTCTACAGTTGTATATAAAGTTTTGTAACGAATTCTCGGATCCTGGGTATTTACAGGATTTCTTAGGGCTGAGATGGCTACAGATCAATTGTTCTGGGGATCTGGCCAAGGGAGATAGGGCAGATTTTTATTAAAACAAACAAAAATTACCCCAAGTTATTGACAAAAGTCATAACTTGGGGTAAAGAGTGAATCAGTAGATGTAGGGTGGGCAGTGAACCAAACCGATTCACCAAGCCAAAGCCCATGGCTAGGCACTGCCCACCAACGGATTAATCACAATTGATGTAGGGTCGGCAGTGAACCAGACCAATTCACCAAGCCATAGCCCATTGCTAGCCACTGCCCACCAAACGATTAATCACAGTAGATGTAGGGTGGGCAGTGAACCAAACCGATTGATCAAGAAGCGCGATCGCGAAGCGGTTCCTGACTGGCAGTGCCAGACGCTGCGCGAACGGAACATCGCATTACTAAGCACTGGCCACCAAACTAATCGTTATACAAAGGACAGATCCCCTTGGTTATAGCCACCAGACACAATCGCAACAATGTCAAAGCCGAAACTAGGCGCGATCTTAACAGAGTCCAAACTATCCCCTGTGGTCAGCTGAGATTGAACACCATTACTCTTACCTCCAGCAATATCCTGAGCAATCTGTTCCGCTGAAGCAAGACTTTTCTCAGAAGAAGATAAGCCGTTATTAAGAGCGATAAAGTTTGATCCAAAGATATAGTTGGCTTTTTTGAGTTGGATTTTATCCGTACCGGATTGGAAATCCTTAAGTAGAGCGTAATCATTCAGACCCAAAAATCCTCCTCCACCGACATAGTAAGGATTTTTGCTATCTCCAATCACAAATTTATCAGCACCAGCTCCTCCGGTTAAGACATCAATTTCCTTAATACCTGGCTTTTTACTGTTGGGATCGACACCTACGATGGTATCATTACCACCGGCACCAGTAATCTCGTCACTTCCGGCACCACCAGTAAGTTGATTACTGTTGTTATCACCAATAATGGTATCGTTACGACCAGCACCCTTGACATTCACAAAGTTTTGGACAGTGCGATTCAGAACTGGACCATTAACAACATTAATCTGTAAACTGTTCTTTTGCAGATTTACGTTCACAGAGGCACCACTACCAGCAGAAGAGGCATCAATAGTATTAGCTTGACCGGCATCCCCAATAATCGTCTCCACTCGGATCAGCTCATCCTTACCAAGACCACTTTTGTTAACGATTCCCGTGGGTAAAAGAGTAATGGCTCGACCGAGACCAGTGTAATCGACGGTATCCTTACCTTCCTCTCCATCCAGGACATCATTACCACTACTGCCAATAAAATTGTTTGTGCCAGTTCCGCCAAATAGGGAGTCATTACCTGAGCCACCATCCAAGATATCATTACCAGAACTGCCAAACACAAAGTCATTACCTGAGCCGCCAGATACAAAATCATTACCTGAGCCAGCGATAATAATGTCATTTCCCTCTTCACCAAACACAAGGTCATTGCCACCGAGTGCTACAATGACGTCATTTCCGCCACGTCCTAAAATTAAATTGTTCTTGTTACTACCCACTAAAAAGTCAGGATTGGGAGTACCAATAATAAAGTTAAAAGGCCCTGATATTAGAGATTTCGATGATAAGCTTTTTAAGCCTGAATCATTGGGAACTAACTGTTGTATCTGGGTCAAATTTAACTGAATCGGTGTACCAGCAGACTTAGATAAATCGGGGCTAGGAACTACCTGATCCTGAATAGATTGTGGTAGTGACTTGATTAAATTTAGTTCTGATTCGGTAATTAGGTTGGATAGCTTATCAAGTTCAGTTACTAACGTAGCCATGGTTAATTTTCTCTTTTTTTTGGTATGAATCCACCTTAGCGATCGCAGCAGCTATAACATACCTAATGGTGATTAGCAGTTGATTAGGTTTTAGGATTAGGTCAAGGAGTATAGCCTTAGCAAAGGGAACAGGGAATAGGGAACAGGGAACAGGGAATAGGGAATAGGGAATAGGGAATAGGTAAGAGCGAATCTGGTAACAGGGAAAAAATAGGTGTGTGTAGCTAATTACTATGAGAATCGCTATAGTTATTAATTAATTATTAATAAAAAATTAACATTTGTTAATTGTGACTTGTTACTTGGCAGCACCAGCTCGATCCAAAAAAGATATATAGTGTTAATCCTACTTATGAAGTACATTCAATTTTCTTATCCCGACTCCCGACTCCCGACTCCCGACTCCCGACTCCCGACTCCCGACTCCCGACTCCCGACTCCCGACTCCCTAAAACCCCAAGGGCGAGGTACCTCACCCAATTGAGAACTGCTATGGTACCCATAACGGGTACTGTCAAATTTTCTCAAATAAAGTAAACTAGATTTGTCAGTCAATCGGTTATCGGGGGTGTTTAGTTTAGGAATTAAATTAAACCTAAATTCAGCATAATTTACATGATAATTACCGATATAAAATTATCAAATTTCCTTAGCTTTTTTTTTTTAATTCTTACAAATTTAGGGACAGTAATCAGGGTTATTTGCTTACGTATAGATGTCAAAAAAAATGATGTTTTCAAAAAAAATAAAACAGCATAGTTATGATCATCGGGGACATATACGTTTTGCAAATATATCTAGTAAACGCTCCCAATAGCTACATTATTTACTAGTTTATTGATTAGTTTATAGGTAGCTAGTCCGTGCTATTGATTAGGATTCCCTACTATGAACTATAACACCAATCGATTTGAAGATGAACTGTTTATCAAAGCAGCCAAACTGTGGAATTTAGAAAAGTTGTATACAGAACTGGCTCATAAAAAAACCATTGCTACAAATAGGGAAATCAAATTGACCCCAGTGGAAAAAGCATGCTTAAGAGGTTTGCTGTGCGGCTATGCTCCCAAAAAAATTGCTGGTGCTCTCCATTGGAGTTGTGGCTCACTTAGCGTTCAACTAACTAAAGGTTTGTATCGGTATGTAGAAACCTTAACTAATCGGAAATCGAACACCCTAAAAAGTTGGAGAGATATCTCGATATGGCTGGAAGCCGCTGGATACAAAACTCCGCAGCAGTGCCAAGATTGGGGTGAAGCACCACAGATTTCTGCATTCTATGGACGCACTAGGGAACTGAACACCCTTAAGCAATGGATTAGTCTCAAACGAAGCCAATTGGTAGCAATACTTGGGATAGTAGGCGTTGGCAAAACATCCTTAGCTGCCAAGCTAGCACGAGAGATTCAGGGGGAGTTTGATTATATTATTTGGCGATCGCTATCCCCTGGCCAACCCCTGAAGGAACTGCTGACACAGCTGATACCATTCCTGTCTCACCAGCAGTCATCGGAGTTACCAGAAGATATTAACCTGCTGATGTCTGATTTTCTAGAGTGTTTACGAGAGCATCGCTGTCTGGTAATACTCGATGATGCTGAACAGATTTTAAGCCGTGGCACTTTAGTTGGACAGTATAAAGCGGGATATGAGGATTATGGTAAACTTTTTAGACGAGTAGGACAAGAAAGACACCAAAGTTGTTTGCTCTTAATTAGTTGGGAACCACCGCTACAAATGGAGTTATTGGAGAAAAAAAACTATTCCACTCGTTCATTAACCCTAAACGGTTTACCAACAGAAGATGCTCGGAAACTATTAGTAGCTAATGGTTTGTCTGAACAAGAGCAAGACATAGAACTCATTAAACGTTATCGAGGCAATCCCTTAGGCTTAAAGCTGGCTGTAAAAACAATTAAAGACTTTTTTTTTGGTAGTGTATCAGAATTTTTAAATTGGGATGACGTGATTGTTCCTGAGCCAATGAAAACAATTTTAATCGAGCAATTGAATCGGTTAGATGAGTCAGAGAAAAAGGTGATTGCCTATCTAGCTAGGAATCCTACCCCCATTTCTATTAAACAATTGCGCCATAGTATTACCTTAGACTATAATTCACAACTTATTTCAGTTTTACAGTCTTTGGAAAGGCGCTCTCTAATGGAAAAACTTTCTCACAGTAATCGCACATTGTTTACCATAACTCCTATAATTAGGACGGTTATTAATGAGCATGAAGGTTGTTTTCTGTAGGGGTTCGGTGTAGGGTAGGTTTGATGTTGAAGGTTGTTCGCGTAGCGTGGCCTATTGGCCAAGGTTGACTGTTGTTCGCGTAGCGTGGCCTATTGGCCAAGGTTGTTCGCGTAGCGTGGCCTATTGGCCAAGGTTAACTGTTGAAGGTTGACTGTTGAAGGTTGACAGTCAACCTTCAACAAAAAACGACTATAGCAATTCTCATCACGAGTGAGGTACACAAGATTTGTTCCCTGCTCCCTGCTCCCTAAAATCAAAAATGTACCTCACCGAATTGATAAATACTAGATAAGTTAACTTTTGATTAACTTATACTATCTCAAAGTCACTGAAACCCACCGAAGTGCTGGTGTTGATTGTAGCAAACTGAGCTCCGCTTCCGAGACCAGATTCACTGCCATTCTGGTTGTAGAATAGATCCCCGGTTTCGCTGTTGTAGACAATCAAAGCACCACTACTTTCGACCTGGCTATTATCAGATACAACCGCCCATTCACTGCTATCTAAGCCTCCACTGGAGGTACCAGTGAGTGCAGTGAAGGTGCTCTGTTCCAGACTAATTCGGTCTTGACCTCCGATAAAGTTAAGAATGCTATCGAGACCCAAATCGCTTGAATTGAAAGCTGTTCCAGTGTCAAACGTAAAGGTAGTAATACCGTTACCACTGATTAGGACATCATTACCATCTCCACCAACCAGATTGTCATCGCCATCACCTCCAATCAGAGTGTCATTCCCGGCATCTCCAATCAGGTTATCATCACCAGCTCCGCCAACCAGGCTATCATTGCCAGCATTACCCCTGAGGTTGTCATCGCCAGCCCCGCCAATCAGGGTGTCGTTGCCTTTTCCACCAATACCAACTAAAGGTAACACAGCATGGCTTCCGTCTAGGAAGTCATTACCATCACCACCGTCAAAGACTACCAGCTGTACATCAGTACCGGACAAGTCATTAACAGTTAAGGTGTCATTACCCCCAAGACCATTGATCTCAAACTGTTCTACATCATTGACATTCAGGTTGAACTGACCGAGATTCAACCGCTCAAAGCGTACCCTGGGACCAAAGGGGTTGAGGGCAAAGTTATCTCCGGCACCATTTGCGCCATTGACTTCTACCACATCAAAGCCAGCACCCCCTTCCATGATATCGCTGCCATCACCGTTATTCCAAATCAGTCGGTCATCACCATCTGCGCCATTGATATTGTCATCTCCGCGATCGCCAATCAGGGTATCATTGCCTTTACCACCATCTAGAACATCAATACCATCACCACCGCTTATTAAATCATTGCCAGCTTTGCCATCAAGTAAATCTTCCCCAGCAGCCCCTGCCAGGGTGTCATTGCCAGCACCCCCATCAAGAAGGTCATTGCCACCCAAACCTAGTAAGGTGTCATCGCCAGCAAGCCCGATCAGGTTATCGTCATTGTTGTCTCCTGCTAGAAAGTCATTACCTGGACCGCCGATTAATGTACTCATGAAAGTTGCTCCTGAATTTTTTAGAGATTGTGAGTAGGTATCTATAAGGGCGTTGCTTAATAATGGAATGATTTTAAGAGTTTTGTGGAATGGGCAGGATGCCAACCCTACTCCTATTCATTCCTTAATTCAGCCATGCCGATTCAATTATACTATTGATACTATCTCGGATAAGATTACCGTTTGACAGTACCCTAAAGGGTACCTAAAGGGTACCTTAAAGGGTACCTAAAGGGTCTGAGGGGTGACATGCAAATTGAATCATACTACTTGTTCAATCAGTTCATGTAGGGTGGGCAGTGTACCAGACAGATTCACCAAGCTGGGCTTTGCCCGTTGCTAGGCACTGCCCACCCTAGGATTAATCACAATGGTTCGAGATCTCAGTTTAACGGAGAGGAAGAACAGGGGGAAACCGGCCAGATCAAGGAGATTTTAACTAGTCAGTTATTTCCGAGACGGTGTACTAGTCGTTATACAAAGATCAGATCCCCTTGGTTATAGGCATCAGCAACTATAGCAATAACGTCAAGGCCCGAAGTAGAATTGATAGCAATAAAGTTGTCTTCAAAGGTATAGTTGATGCCTTGCTTGAGTTGAATTTTATCCGTACCAGATTGGAAATCCGTAATTACAGCGTAATCATTGAAACCAAACAATCCTTGCCCAACATAGTAAGCATTGTTCTGATCTCCAATCACAAATATATCAGCACCAGCTCCTCCGGTTAAGATATCAATTTCATTAACACCTGGATTGTTACTGGTGGGATCTACACCTACGATGGTATCATTACCATCCCCACCAGTAATCTCGTCACTCCTGGCACCACCAGTAAGTTGATTACTGTTGTTATCACCAATAATGGTATCGTTGCGACCAGCACCTTTGACATTTTTAACTAAGTCGGTATACCAGAAGACTTGGATAACTGGGGGCTAGGAAATACCTGAGCCTGGATAGATTGTGGCAATGAGTTGATTGAATCTAGTTCTGATTCCGGGTTAGCATTTAGGTGACTGTTGACTATTGAAGGTTGTTCGCTTTTGGCGTTACCGTAGGGTAGGTTGAAGGTTGAATGTTAAAGGTTGAAGGTTGTTCGCGTAGCGTGGCCTATGGGCCAAGGTTGACAGTCAACCTTCAACAAAAAACGACTATAGCAATTCTCATCACGAGTGAGGTACACAAGATTTGTTCCCTGCTCCCTGCTCCCTAAAATCAAAAATGTACCTCACCGAATTGATAAAGACTATATAAGTTAACTTTTGATTAACTTATACTATCTCAAAGTCACTGAAATTTACCGAGGTGCTGGTGTCGATTGTAGCAAACTGAGCTCCGCTTCCCAGACCACCTGCACTGCCATTCTGGTTGTAGAATAGATCGCCGGTGTTGCTGTTGTAGACAATCAAAGCACCACTACTTTCGACCTGGCTATTATCAGATACAACCGCCCATTCACTGCTATCTAAGCCTCCACTGGAGGTACCAGTGAGTGCAGTGAAGGTGCTCTGTTCCAGACTAATTCGGTCTTGACCTCCGATAAAGTTAAGAATGCTATCGAGACCCAAATCGCTTGAATTGAAAGCTGTTCCAGTGTCAAACGTAAAGGTAGTAATACCGTTACCACTGATTAGGACATCATTACCATCTCCACCAACCAGATTGTCATCGCCATCACCTCCAATCAGAGTGTCATTCCCGGCATCTCCAATCAGGTTATCATCACCAGCTCCGCCAACCAGGCTATCATTGCCAGCATTACCCCTGAGGTTGTCATCGCCAGCCCCGCCAATCAGGGTGTCGTTGCCTTTTCCACCAATACCAACTAAAGGTAACACAGCATGGCTTCCGTCTAGGAAGTCATTACCATCACCACCGTCAAAGACTACCAGCTGTACATCAGTACCGGACAAGTCATTAACAGTTAAGGTGTCATTACCCCCAAGACCATTGATCTCAAACTGTTCTACATCATTGACATTCAGGTTGAACTGACCGAGATTCAACCGCTCAAAGCGTACCCTGGGACCAAAGGGGTTGAGGGCAAAGTTATCTCCGGCACCATTTGCGCCATTGACTTCTACCACATCAAAGCCAGCACCCCCTTCCATGATATCGCTGCCATCACCGTTATTCCAAATCAGTCGGTCAT
>NZ_JAAHIG010000001.1:33219-86193 GCF_010692305.1 Moorena sp. SIO4G3
GGACCAAAGGGGTTGAGGGCAAAGTTATCTCCGGCACCATTTGCGCCATTGACTTCTACCACATCAAAGCCAGCACCCCCTTCCATGATATCGCTGCCATCACCGTTATTCCAAATCAGTCGGTCATTACCATTTGCGCCATTAATATTGTCATCACCGCGATCGCCAATCAGGGTATCATTGCCTTCACCACCATCTAGAAGATCAATACCATCACCACCGCTTAATAAATCATTGCCAGCTCTGCCATCAAGTACATCTTCCCCAGCAGCCCCTGCTAGGGTGTCATGGTCAGCACCCCCATCAAGAAGGTCATTGCCACCCAAACCTAGTAAGGTGTCATTGCCAGCACCCCCGATCAGGTTATCATCATTGTTGTCTCCTACTAGAAAGTCATTACCTGGACCGCCGATTAATGTACTCATGAAAGTTGCTCCTAAATTTTTGAGAGGTTGTAATTAGGTATCTATAAGAGCTATCCACCTCTGTTTGGATAATTATGCAAGAAGCCTAATATTTTTTTTTCCCTAGAAGTTAACTTTGTGTATATGTATACTAAAATAATGGAAAAACCTGGTAATAAACGGTTTAGAATTCCCCGGCAGGAGACAGTTCCATGATGGAGTCAGTGATTGGATCTACTGTAGACACTACTGGTTCAAGGTTAGAACCCAGACTGAGTTGATTCTGTTCACGGTACATACGGGCAAGAGCACCAGTGAAGCCAGCGTTGTAGTCAAGAGCGACTTCATTAATGGCATAGTTAGTTCGATCATCGACATAGGCATTATCGTCTGGTTCAGAGGGACCACCTACCAATGCACCATAGAGAATGTTGAGGTTGTCCGTTGGTGATTCGATGTCATTGGTGGTGGAACCATGGGCTCCACGATGGTGGGGATTCTTGGGAGAATTGTGGCCAAAACCCACGACATAACTGAAATTATTGGGATTATCCCCAAGAATGTAGTCAATTTGATCAGCTGCGAAATCGGAGTAACGACCATTACCATCATTAACGGTATCACTATAAATACCAGCAAGGAAAGCGGTATTGGCAGCATATCGTAGGGAACCCCAGTCATTGAACCAAGCTAGTCCACCCTCAGTATATTCGATCCCTTCACCACTGTCGTCACTCCAGTAGTCCAGCCAGCGTTCTACTTCGATACGGTACCTATCCTGGTCAGTTTCCTGAGCAAGGAGGATGCCAGTACCATAGACTTTTTGATCCCAGGATTGAGTCTGAGTCGGATCAATACCTAGATAGTAACTTTCGGCTTTATCCAAGTAGGTCTGGTCACCGGTTGCTTTGTACAGCCAACTTGCAGACCAGGCTAGTTCGTCTTCGTAGCCACTCCAAGAATTGTAGAAAATAGCAGCATCGGCGATAGAGTCAGAGTAGTTACCCTGATAGGTCTCGGCAAAGTCAAATAGGGCTTTGGCGTTTGTGAGTAGTTCATTAGCGTAGCTGCTGTTTGTGGATTGGAAGGCAATTGAGGCAGCAGCTAAGGCCGCAGCGGATTCACCAGCTAGGTCAGAACCTGGATTT
The DNA here is from genome assembly GCF_010692305.1 of Moorena sp. SIO4G3. Taxonomy (NCBI): domain Bacteria; kingdom Bacillati; phylum Cyanobacteriota; class Cyanophyceae; order Coleofasciculales; family Coleofasciculaceae; genus Moorena; species Moorena sp. SIO4G3. The sequence goes on from NZ_JAAHIG010000001.1 coordinate 34,772, forward strand.
AAAGGATCAATTTTGAACGCTGGTCGCGCCATGGTCATGGTTTCCGGCGGTGCCCAGACGCTGTGGTCGATTTCACCGGATCCCACCTGTCCCCAGAACTCTTGGGTTTGACCGTTACTGTCTGTGATGTGGGCTTTGAGTATGTAATCGGTACCCCACTTAATGGCATCCAACGCCTCATCCCATTGACCCATTTGCTGGTAGGCATCTTGATATTCGATTGCCCCCCAAGCTAGCATAGTCATGGCAGCAGCCATGGGGAAGCCGAACTTGACGTGGTCCCCAGCATCGTAATAACCGCCAGTGAGGTCAACTCCTACATCAGCACCATCGTTGAGGCCAGAATCCCCGCGCCATCGGATGCGATTGTCCTCTGGAAGTTTACCAGAGCGCTGAGCTTCATAAAATAAGAAGGACTTTTCGACAGCGTCACCATAGTTAAACTGTGTTGATACATTGGTTGATAAATTGCTGCTGATGATACTAGGTACAGTCTCACCATTTCCATTGGATGGGTTTATTTTAACAGGAGTAGATGCATTCATTAGTAATTAAAATTTAGTAAGTTTTTAGTAATTGTTGAGAACCAATCAAGTCAAATCACCCCTGTTTACTACTGGAAAAATAAAACAGGTCACATTACCATTTATTGTGCTTTATTCTTTTGTTTGTGACTATAAAAATAACGAAACAGGGTAAATCATACCTGTGTAATAAAGGGAAAAAGAACTAGTCTCTAAGTCTCCGTCAATAAAGGAGATAATAGGTCATTCTATTTGATTTACAAAGGCACTTTAAATTTGAGTAGTATTACTCTCAATGGCGACACCGAAATAGTTTTATTTGGTAACGATAGCTAATACTAGTTTACAACTGTCAAGATATTAGTGTTAAAGAAAATTAGAAGATATTGTTAATTTTTAGTAAAGAATTAAAATGCCTAACACACAGTATCTTGAACTAATCAGTTTTAAATTAGGTGAGGTACATTTTTATAGGGAACAGGGAACGTAAGTATTCAGCTATCAGCTATCAGTTATCAGCTGTCAGCTTATGTGCTACGCACACGGGTGCGCGTTCAGCTTTCAGCCATTAGCTTATGGGCTATGGGCACGCTACTTTACGAATAGCTTTTGAATACAATCAGCTGACCACTGACCACTGACCACTGACGGCTGAATGCTTACCAGGGAACAGGGAACTTCGGATCAGGGAACAGCGGATCACCGGAACAGGGAGCAGTGATGCAGCGCTATACTTTATTAACTCTTGCCTCTTGGCTCTTGCCCTACTTTTCGGTATCTCCCCATCTCCCCATCTCCCCATCTCCCCATCTGGTTAATCTGGGGGACAGAGGAAATTTTGGAGTTTTTCCGGCATTTCCTCAAAATTCTCTAGAAGGAAGTCTAAGGGAAGGAGCCAGAAGCCAGCGCCAGTTGTCGAATCTTCGCGCTGGCTTCTGGCTCCTTCCTTTTGTAATAATACAAAAAGTATAAATAGGATAAAAACCTTAAAAAACTTAAAAAACTAATTTGGGAGTTTGTAGGGTGGGCAAAAAGCGATGCAGCGCCTTCATGCGGGGGTTTCCCCCACTCGCGCTTTGCATCAAGACACAGTTTGGTTCAAATGAGTCTTCTAGATAATATTACTTTGCCCACCCTACTTGAATTGGTATTTTTTTTTACACGCAAGTCCCTTAGTTGTTCATATGACGGTGTCTTACCTACTGAGTCGCCTAGTTTGTAATATGTGTGTAATACAATAAAGTTGTGAAAATTTAATCAATAAAGTTGTGATCTTATCAACTTGTTGAGGTCACTTAAACGGCGGTACGTTAAGCATAGTAAAGCGATGCAGCGCCTTCATGCGGGGGTTTCCCCCACTCGCGCTTTGCATCAAGAAGCGTTGATAGACTTTGGTACTATCTCAAATATAATTCCTTAAAATGCAATTTTTAAATAAAGCTAAATTTTGACAATAAAATAGGTTTTGCTATATGGTATTTAAGGCTCATATTGTTTAAAATTTTCATTGCCTTGACAACAGTATAAGATTAGTGTTATAGACATTGATTAAACTTGTGATAACAAGTTTTTACTCAGATTTACTTATGTTGTATTAGGAAACTATTTTCTCTATCTAAATAAAATTTAATCATGGAAATATCTATGAAAAAAAATTCTATTTTGTGAGTATTTATGACAATCCTCTGGACGTTGAGCCAATGGATATCATTGATATCAAGGTGCAGGAAACTATTTTCAGAGGCAAGACTATTTTCCCAGTTGACTAACCAAAGTAATTTAAACTATGCTCAATTGCAACAGATTAGGTTGTTTGTGCCAGACCAGCGTATCTCTGGGTAAGGTTCAGCGGTTGAAGAGAGTGATCATCTTAATCACAATCTTTGCTGTACTCGAAATGGTTGTCGGCTTTGTTAGCCACAGTTTAACTCTCAAAGCTGATTCGGCTCACATGCTGGCAGATATTGTAGCAATGAGTATTGCTTTGCTTGCTGCATGGCTGGCTCAAGGCTCCTCGAAGTCTCGAAAGCAAATGAGCAATCAACCAATTGAGGTTTTGGCTGGTCTGATCAATAGTATCGGTCTAGTGGCTATGTCTGTATGGATTGGGCGAGAAGCGATCGCCCATCTGCAAGGGACACCTGAGGAAATCCTCAGTTTGCCGATGCTAGTCACTGCCTTAATTGGCGTAGTGATCAACAGCATTAACCTCTATTGGCTAGGGGAAAATACTGAGCAAGACCTCAATCTGCGTGGTGCATTTTTGCATGTACTGGCAGACGTAGTTGGCTCAATCGGCACTATAATAGCTGCTTTGGCGGTTGGAATTTTCAACTGGCCTCAGGCGGATGCGATCATCAGCTTTAGTGTAGCTATTTTAATTGGCTTAAGTAATCTTCCGCTGCTGGGGCAAACCCTGCAACTAACTAGGAGGAGGGCGATAGAACCCCCCCCTCATGAGTTAGGCTGGCTAGAGTTAGGAAAGACCGATTTAGTGTCTTTGATAAAACTCAAAGAGGATTGAAAATTACTGGAGAGCTATTGATTTTGAAATGATAGTTTTCGGTAATTTTTAGGTAACCATTTAGTGGTCAGCGGTCAGCGGTCAGCGGTCAGCTAATGATACAACCACTACTAAACCAGAGTGCGATCGCATAAATTATGCCATCGAAGTCCCGATAGTTGGATAATCCTGCTAAGTTGCTGACCCAATGGGGAGTCCAAAGCCTAGCACTAATACCAACTAACCCGGAAATAATACCTAAACTACAGAAGCTGACTGCCGCTGCAATTCGCCCCTGTCTCTGCTTCTGGTCTTGGCAACGAGACACACGGAAGTGTAGCTGAAAGGGGTAGGTTTTTTACCTCAGGGTCAAACGGTTCCACAACTTGGCTTCTGATTTGGCCTACCCATTTCTAATTTCTTCCGGATCGAGACAGGGCCATGAAGGATTAAGAAATAGTAGATGCACCCTGACTGATCCCTCAGCTACTCGCTGGGGATTTTTTTTTGTTCAATTTTGTCTCAAGTTATCTATTAGTTATATGTGGGATAGCCATCTTGGCTGTCTCCTTGGCATAAGCGTTTTTAATTTCTTCCGGATCGAGACAGAGTCATGAAGGATTAAGAAATAGTAGATGCACCCTGACTAATCCCTCAGCTACCCGCTGGGGATTTTTTTTGTTTAATTTTGTCTCAAGTTATCTATTAGTTATATGTGGGATAGCCATCTGGGCTGTCTCCTTGGCCTAAGGGTTTCTAAATTCTTCCGGATCGAGACAGAGTCATGAAGGATTAAGAAATAGTAGATGCACCCTGACTAATCCCTCAGCTACCCGCTAGGGATTTTTTTTTGTTCAATTTTGTCTATCTTTTATCAATGGGTAAGGGTTTCTAATTTCTTCCGGATCGAGACAGAGTCATGAAGGATTAAGAAATAGTAGATGCACCCTGACTAATCCCTCAGCTACCGGCTGGGGATTTTTTTTGTTCAATTTTGTCTCAACTAATCTATCAGTTCTATGTGGGATAGTCTCAATTTAATTCTCTCGAAGACATTCCCAACTGATATCCCAGAGCCTTTTTCTTCATGGTCTGGAAAATGTTGTAAAATCCATTAGCGCGAGAAGGGGTTAAACTAGCATTCAATCCGATGTCTTGAATAAAGTCAGGAGATAGGTTGACAATCTCTGTTGGCGTCAGTCCATTCAAGCCTTCAATTAACAACGCCACTAATCCTTTAACCAATTGGGCATCTGAGTCTCCCTGATACAAGACTTTGCCATCATCCAAGTTAGCGGTGATATAAACCTGGGACACGCAGCCAGGAACTTTGTTTTCTGGTACTTTATCGGTTTCTGGCATTGCCTGAAGCTTCTTGGCGTACCACAGCAACTGCTGATACCGTTGCTTGGGGTCTTTGCGCCGCTGAAAACGTTCTACAATCCGAGCAAGAGCTTCTGGTAAAGGGCTTGAGGTGGCTGACATACCCAATGTTTAAAAAGGATTAACCATTTTATTTATAGCAGTTATCAATACCGAATTGATAACTGCTATAAATGCATATTAGCTGATCAGGTAAGACCCAGAGGAGCACAGAGTTTGTGAGCCAAGATAAATCGTCAACCTTTGATAAACAAAATCCTCGCCAGTTAGCATTCCTAGCCCTCCGGGATATTCATCGGCGGGGTGCTTTTGCTGATATTGCCCTGAATCGAGTGCTACACACTGCTCAGTTAACTGGTGTTGATCGGGGCTTAGTGACAGAATTAGTTTATGGTAGTGTCCGACGACAGCGCACTCTGGATGCTCTACTTGACCAGTTGGGCAAAAAGAAAGCGAATCAACAACCTCCAGATTTGCGCACTATACTTCACCTTGGACTATATCAGCTGCGCTATCAAGGCCGAATTCCTGCTTCAGCAGCGGTCAATACCACGGTTGAGCTAGCGAAGAACAATGGTTTCAAAGGACTGGCAGGGGTGGTTAATGGTTTACTACGAAACTATGCCCGTTTAGCTGCCAATTCCCCTGACCCTTTGCAGTTGCCAGAAGGGGATATCGAGCGTTTGGGCATTTTACACAGTTTTCCCGATTGGATGATCGAGCTGTGGTTACAACAGCTGGGAGCAGAGGAAACAGAACAGCTGTGTCAATGGTTTAACCAATCTCCTACCATTGACTTACGGGTAAATCCCCTCAAGGTGTCCATGGAGGACGTGGAGGCAGGGATGCAATCTGCTGAACTGGCTATTCAGCGGGTACCTCCCTTGGTCTCGCACCAGGACGAGGAGAATGGTGAGATTATCCCTATGTTCAGCAACCCAGCTCAGCTCCCCCAAGCACTGCGGGTTGTGGGTGGTGTTGGTGCCATTCAAGAGCTACCGGGATTTAAGGAAGGTTGGTGGACTGTTCAAGATTGTAGTGCCCAGCTGGTCAGTTATCTGCTGGACCCTCAACCTGGTGATGTGGTGATTGATGCCTGTGCTGCACCGGGGGGCAAGACAACTCATATTGCGGAATTAATGGCAGATCAGGGCAAGATTTGGGCATGCGATCGCTCAGCTTCCCGCCTCAAAAAAGTCCAACAGAATGCCGAACGGTTACAATTACAATCGATTCAGATCAGTACTGGTGATAGTCGGGATTTACCTGAATTTACTAACATCGCTAATGCTGTGTTATTAGATGCTCCCTGTTCGGGTAATGGTACCCTTCACCGACGTCCTGATATTCGTTGGCGCATGACTCCAGAAAAAGTCCAGGAACTTACTGTTTTGCAAAAAGAATTGTTAGAGCATACCGCAACTTGGGTCAAGTCCGGAGGTGTGTTAGTCTATGCTACCTGTACCTTAAATCCTAAAGAAAATGAGGCGGTAATACAATGGTTTCTGGAAGGTCATTCTCAGTGGCAAATTGAACCCCCTACTCTTTCCTTTCTTAAGGGGTTTTCAACACCGGAAGGTTGGCTGAAAGTTGTGCCCTATCGAGACCAGATGGATGGTTTTTTTATGGTGCGGTTGAAACGAATGGTATAGCCAAGGGAGTAGGGAGTAGGGAGTAGGGAGTAGGGAGTAGGGAACAAAAATTATCACAATTGATTTAGTTACCCTATAGCTACCTTTAGTTAGAGTGCTCTTGCAGCCAGTTGAGTAAGTCCTCACTGGTGTTAAAATCCCAGATGGCTTTTGATAAACGGTCTAGGTCTTGGTTGGTCAAGGCTTCGATTAATGCGATCGCATTCCTGGTTAGTTGTCCAAAACGGCTCTCAAGCAGTCCCAATAGTAAATTTCTTTTCCCTTCTAGTCTGCCTTCTTCTCGTCCTTGTTCTCGTCCTTCCCTTTTCGCGAAACTCCATGCACGTCGCGCGTCCTCCAAGGCCATCTCCTGTTTGCGGAGTTTTTCCACTTCTGAGACACTAAACCCCGCTTGATTCGCTATAGTTAAAGCTTTTTCTAGCTGTGGGATTTCTTTGAGCTGGTCAGGAATGATTTCTAAGTTGGGTGCTTCTTTGATAAAAAAGATCCACTTATCGATCACACTTTCCAAGTCTTCCAGTTGCTTAGTAAATTTAGGGAGTTCCACAAACACCAACTTTAATTCATTTTCCTGATAAGGCAAGTGGTCTTCTTCCTCTTGAAAGTAAAAACAGCTAATGACTTTTTCGGTTGAGGGGAATAACTTAAAATCCGTGATGGTTAAAGCAATGACCGGATTGAGATCGAAATATCCCTGTCCCGATTTAAGTTGATTTCCATAGGTTTTGCACAAGTTATAAACCACTCGCTTCTCGAAAGCCTCCACATTCCAGAGTTGCATCTCAATGATGACAGTCGTTTTATCTTCTAATACTGCCTTCACATCTAGATAAGTGTCTTTTAAATCTACTACATCCCCGGCGCTATAAGGGTCAATAATTTCTAAATCCTGGATGACGGAATTACCAGAGTATATCATGGCATTGAGAAAGGAAATCAGAATATCCTTACTCTGATCTGAGCCAAAGATTTTCTTGAAAGCAAAGTCAGTTTTCGGGCTGATGAATCTCATGGTTTTACAGGTTTATATAGGGAACAGGGAGCAGGGAATAGGGAATAGGGAGTAGGGAGTAGGGAGTAGGGAGTTGCGTAGGGTGCGTTAGGGGCGGGCTAGCCCTAATTTTCCGCCTCTTCGTTCCTGCTTGAAACAGCCCGCCCCGTAACGCACCATCAGAGCTTGTAGGGTGGGCAAAAAGCGATGCAGCGCGGTCTTGGGGGTTTCCATCATGAGCGACTGCATCAAGACACAGTTTTTTTTTTATTATTAATGATTATACTATTTTGCCCACCCTACGTTAATTGGTATTTTTTTGAACTTTTTATTAATCTGTTAGGACAACTGATTAATTTCATCGATACTCAACCCCGTATATTGAGCAATATCACTCAGGGGTAACCCAGCGGCCTTCATCTGTTTAGCAATCTGGTATTTTCCTTCAAGTCTACCTTGTTCTCGTCCTTCTAGCCTTCTTTCTTGTCGTCCTTCTTCTCGTCCTTCCCTTTTCGCAAAATTCAATGCACCTCGCCAGTCCCACAAGGCCATTTCCTGTTTCCAAATCTTTTCCAATTCTGACTCACTCAACCCCGCTTGATTCGCTATAGTTAAAGCTTTTTCTAGCTGTGGGATTTCTTTGAGCTGGTCAGGAATAATTTCTAAGTTAGGCGCTTCTTTGATAAAAAAGATCCACTTATCTATCACACTTTCCAATTCTTCCAGTTGCTTAGTAAATTTGGGTAGTTCCACAAACACCAGCTTTAACTCGTTCTCCTGATAAGGCAAGTGGTCTTCTTCCTCTTGAAAGTAAAAACAGCTAATGACTTTTTCGGTTGAGGGGAATAACTTAAAATCCGTGATGGTTAAAGCAATGACTGGATTGATATCGAAATATTTCTTTCCCGATTTAAGTTGATTTCCATAGGTTTGGCTCAAGTTATAAACCACTCGCTTCTCGAAATCCTTTACATTCCAGATTTGCACTTCAATCAGGACAGTTGTTTCATCCTCTAATACTGCCTTAACATCCAGATAAGTATCTTTGAAATTTACCAAATACTCGTCACTATAGGAATCAAGGATTTCTAAATCCTGGATGACTGACTTACCGGAGTATATCATGGCATTTAGGAAGGAAATCAGAATATCTTTACTCTGATCTGAGCCAAAGATTTTCTTGAAAGCAAAGTCAGTTTTAGGGCTGATAAATCTCATGGTTTTACACCTTTACGAAGTTTATACCGTTTCTCATAGCTATGAGGTACACATTATTTTCTCACTCTTGCCTATTGCCTATTGCCTGTTCCCTATTCCCTATTCCCTATTCCCTTGTCTATACTCAATCAAACTCCGGTGCCCACACTTCAACAATAGGTAATTCCCAACCAGGAAGCAATTCTGGTACTTGCAGCACATCCCCATCCCCCAGCACAACTTTATCCTGATTGAGGCGATAAACTTCCATGGTGCGAGTTCTCGGATCCACTAATACCCCAACTGTAGTTCCCAATTCCAGAAATTGCTGTATCTTCTGGCGCAATTTTGGTAGGCTATCGCTCTTAGATTTAACCTCAAATGTCAAATCAGGGACTAATTCGGCGTAATCTTCTGTAGTGCGAGGTAGACGTTCAGCTAAGATAAAAGACGCATCCGGGGCGCGAACATCCCCATCTTTATTGGGTAAGCGAAAACCACCACTAGAACCAGAAACTCTTCCTAATTTGCAGGGTCTTACCCAGTTACGAAGTTGAGCAGCGATTTCTATTGCTACTTCATCGGATTCTAACCCTGAAGGACTCATAAAAATAATTTCTCCCTCTATTAATTCCATCCGATAATCAGGATGCTGTGCTTGCAGCGTTTCTAAATCTTTGACCGTTAAATTAGGCATTATTAAAATCCTCCATCTACAGTTTTTTTTAGGGAGTAGGGAGTAGGGAGTAGGGAGTAGGGAGTAGGGAGTAGGGAGCAGGGAGCAGGGAGCAGGGAGCAGGGAGCAGGGAGTAGGGATTATCGCTTTTTGAATTAGGCAAAAAATCTAATATATTTTTTGATTGCTACACTAAATACCCTACCCATACTAACCACATTACTCTCTTATTTATGCCCTATTTACTATTATAGCAATTTTAAATTTCGTAATAAAAAAAAATTCCTAAACCCCTTGACTATTGATTAATTTATTTATATATTAATAATATACACCATTTAAGGATACTGTTGAGCATGACAAAAAACATTCCGCCTAACTCCGATGACAATCAAACTCCTGAAAACCCTGGTCGTAAACCTAAGAAAGTCAAGTACGTTTTGATCGGTTCTCCTGAACAAGTTCGGAATACGATTAATGCCATCTATGGCCTGAAATACGCCTATCCCGACGAGTGGAGCACTCCAGAACCTACTGAAAAGCCTGGTGAGGTTATGACGTTTTTGATTCGATATTTCTATGTAGACTAGGATAGGGTTTTGCCAGGGTTTTGACGCCCTGGCGACCAGGAATTGTGGAGGTTATGTTTAAGCTATCAGCTTATGGGTTAGGTCACAGGCTGGAAGCCTGTGCCACAAAGCTGACCACTGACCACTGACCACTGACCACTGAGGAATTTATTCGTTGATCAACAGTATCTAGATTTGAGCTCCGCTGTATTTGTGGTGGCTTACACAATAGAATTCGGTCAAGTATTGGGGTTAACCACAACTTGACCGATTTTTTTTATTGGTATAGTTAGAGGAGTTATAATTTGGTAGGGAGTAGGGAGTTTGTTACACTCTTTACCCTATTGCCTTTTTCGGCCTAAGTCTTGTCATAAATCATGATTTTACTGTCCAATTAAAAAGAATGCTCCCCAGTAGTAGGGGCTTTGGAAGGGTTGCTCATCGGGTTCAAACAAATCCAGTGATGCTTTAATCATTCTGATCGAAGATTTGTTTATGGGTAACTGCTTACTCCAGGCTAACAACTGAGACACGGTAATATCCCGGAGCCAGAATTGCGCTCGATTAAGGGCAACTGCTAAAGACATCTGCTCTCGCAGATTCTGATAAAATTTAATCATCAACAACGTTGTAGACAATTCGTTTACCGTCCACAAGCTACTAACTACCGCTGGACTACCGGCAACTATAAAACCACTGGCTAAACTAATGTATTCATCGCTGGTGTTGGTGTAATCTATTAATCCTGTTTCGGAAGCAGAAAGAGTGACAAGGCGACATTGGTCTAATTTCAGGGCAAAGATGTCATCTAAGGTGAGGCATTTGTCTAAGTCAATCACTTCACCGTTATCCAAAGGTAGATGTTGTTCTGGATTGAGTTCAGCCGGTGTAGGGCTATGGAGAACATTTGCCAGGATTAAGGCGGATTTCTGAGGCTGGTTAAGGTTAAAGTAACCGTGACAGCTAAAATGTAAGCAGTGGTAAGTGTTGAGCAGTTTGCTATCTATGGCGGCTTTGGTGGCAGCGTATTCCACAAGAACCTCTGTATCTGGTGGTGGATTGAAGTAGCTTTTGATTACTTCTACTTCCATGTTGGTATAACTTAAGTCACCTGTGGGGTTTTGAACCGCAAACAGGTGAGTAAAGTCCGGACGTCTTCTGGTTTGAACCAGTTGGAGTAGTTGACAGCTAGGGGCATAACTTACTCCTGCTGGAAAGTGATCCATTAGAATTCCAGATTTACCTTCTCCCTGCTGACTGTTGATAGGTAAAGCATGAAGTGGAAACAAATGTAAATACAAATGGGGGATTAAAATTAAGCGATCGCAATTTCTTGGAATTTGCTGAATGATGTCATCAATATGAAGAATTTGACTCAGCAACTGTAGGCGGTTACTCAGGTCGTTCTGCCAATCAGATTTATTGGTGTGGTAGCTTTGAAGATATTCATTTCTCCAATTTACCAATTCGTCTAAGTCTTGTGGAGCAGATTGCAAAACTATTGGCTGTTGAGTTTGGCGGGTAAAGATGAAAGTGAGCAGCTTATCCCCTGTAATGTAAAACTCTACAATGGCAGTGTGGTCATCTAAATTGTTCTGAAATTGCTGAAAGTTAAAACTAGAACCAATAGGTAAATAGTGGTCTCGTAAATCATTCCGCTGCTGTCGCAATTGTTGGAGATGTTGTGCCAGGGCGGTTGAATTGCCAGCTTTGCTATGTTGGATTTGATATTGACCTGCTGCTATTTTATCCCTGTATTGTTCTAATTGAGTGACAATATCTGGAGGAAAGATGGTGTTCAGGTCACGGCTGAGGATCTGTTCAACTAAATTGCGGGTTTTGCTCCGTTCAACATATTCAATTGCTTCTCTGATATTACCTAATTCTAAACAGACTTCCACCATGCCTTGATAGACTTTATTCCATTCTTCAGCTAGTTTGGTCTTGTATTCTTCCACTCCAGAACCAAAAATCATTTCCTCGCGCAAGTATTCTACTGTTTTAATGGCATCATCAAAAGCATTGTAAGCTTTAGGTAAATTTTGAGCATCTTGGTACGCGAAAGCCAGGTTATTTAGAGTATCTAGATAGTCTCGGGGAAAAGCTTCACGGGTGTGAACTTCTAAAGCCAATTGGTAGCAAGCGATCGCATCTTCTAGATTCTGTGCTTTGGGACCTGTGATTCTGTCAGAGTAAGCACTACCGAGATTTTTTATAGTCGATGCCCATTCATAGGGAAAATCTTCACGGGTGTAAACTGATAAAGCGGATTGGTAGTAAGCGATCGCATTTTCTAGGTTTTGTGCTTTGGGACCTGTGATTCGGTTACGGTAAGCATTACCGAGATTGGTTTGAGTCTGTGCCCAATCCATAGGAAATGCCTCAAAGGTTCTGAATCTAAGAGCCTGTTGGCAATAAGCGATCGCTTCTTCTATATTCTGTGCTTTCTCACCTATGATTCGGTTACGGTAAGCAACACCGAGATTGTTTTGAGTCGTTGCCCAATCCATAGGAAATGCTTCATAGGTATAAACTCTAAGAGCCTTTTGGTAACAAGCGATCGCATTTTCTAGGTTTTGTGCTTTCTCACCTTTGATTCGGTTACGGTAAGCATTACCGAGATTAGTTTGTGTTCTTGCCCAATCCATAGGAAATGCCTCAAAGGTATAAACTATAAGAGCTTCGTGGTAACAAGCGATCGCCTCTTCTATATTCTGTGCTTTCTCACCTTTGATTCGGTCACTGTAAGCAAGACCGAGATTAGTTTGTGTCATTGCCCAATCCATAGGAAATGCCTCAAAGGTTCTGACTATAAGAGCCTGTTGTAAACAAGCGATCGCTTCTTCTATATTCTGTGCTTTCTCACCTTTGATTCGGTCACTGTAAGCAAGACCGAGATTATTTATTGTCATTGCCCAATCCATAGGAAATGCCTCAAAAGTATAAACTATAAGAGCCTGTTGGCAACAAGCGATCGCCTCTTCTATATTCTGTGCTTTCTCACCTTTGATTCGGTCATGATAAGCAAGACCGAGATTAGTTTGTGTCGTTGCCCACTCAATAGGAAATGCCTCAAAGGTTGTGACTCTAAGAGCCTGTTGGTAACAAGCGATCGCCTCTTCTATATTCTGTGCTTTCTCACCTTTGATTCTTTCTAAGTAAGCAACACCGAGATTGTTTTGAGTCGTTGCCCAATCCATAGGAAATGCTTCAAAGGTATAAACTATAAGAGCCTGTTGGCAAAAAGCGATCGCTTCTTCTATATTCTGTGCTTTCTCACCTTTGATTCGGTTACGGTAAGCAAGACCGAGATGGTTTTGAGTCTCTGCCCAATCAACAGGAAAAGCTTCACGGGTAAAAACTGTTAGCAACTGTTCGTAACCAGCAATGGCGATTTCTATGTTACTGGCTTTATTACCGAGAGTAAAATCTCTGATCAGGTTACTTAATTTTTCAATAACTCTAGCAATGCTTTCTTTTGTTTCTGATTCCACTTCTGAGAATCTATCACTTGCCCAGGTTTGCAGGACATCGATCAAGTTATCATCCAGTTTATCTAGGTTGGCTTCCAGGAGTGGGTAGACAACTTTGGGGTCGCCTTTGCTGTTGTCAGTTGCTTGCAATACTTCCTCTAAGAATTGCAAATAGTCTTCGGATGAAGGATGATATGAAGTAGGACTTTCTGATATACTAGCAGCAGTTTGATTATTCTCACTATTGTCTTCTTCTACTAACTCTTCATTTTTGAGCAGTTGTTCAGCCAAACGAGCATACTCCCCTCCTAATCGCCCTAAAACTTCAGCCTTTATCTGTGCAAAGGGACGAATTTTTTCTTCTAACCAATCATTACTTGCAGTTGCCGGTTTAAGTAAATACGCTTCAAAGTCCTTTACTGATAACCCTAATTGATTAGCAATAAACTCAGATACCTTATCAATAACTGAAAGGGTTTTACTAATGGGTACAGAATCTACTAATAACTCCCTTACCCCTCGCCTAAATTCGTACTCAATATAATCGGGATAATCGGGATTTGAATCTTGGTATACAGGGGTTATAGACTGGAGCAGTCCACTCATAAACACCTCCGCTACATGAATTTGTGCGGATTTTGGTAGCAGGGTTTGCTGAATTAGTTGCACTACAGGTAAACTAACCGGAGCAGCTGCCATTAATCCAGCTAACCGACGCGCCATAGGAGAAGCCGTAGCACGAAATCGACTAACTAATGCTGGTGCTTCGAGTTGGGGACTGGGTTTACCATCTACCGCTGTTTTCTGTGGTTGGGGGTCTTGGGATACATCAAAATTAAACCCCACTGTGGTAAGATTTCCTTGACCAGCTATTACCTGTGACCAGGCCAGTAGCGGGTAGGGTTCTAACGTAACGACGGGAACATTGACAGAGGAAGATTTATTCTGAATAGACCTACTGTCATCTTCATCCCAAAGTTTAACAATCAACTGACCATTGACAACTTCACGACGAGGAGGATCCCGTTTCACTGGTATTACTGGTATTTCTGAACCTAAAGCCGTGCGTTCCCAAAGCCGTTCAGGAAGTAGCTGAAGGATAGTCACTAAACCATTGCGTCCCCACAACTCTAGCACTGGATGAATTAATTTTGTGCGCCAAGCCACAGAAATACAATCACTCACCAAGAGAATTAAACGTTTTTTATTGGTATCAATTAATACCCGGGGAGGATAGGGAGTGGAATTATAACCTCCCGTGCTAGTTTGAGGAAATAAGTCTACTTTTGTTTTAGTAATCCTTAATTCCCACGTGCGTACATCCCGAAATGCACCAAGATGCTTGACTAAATGTTGCAGTTCAATGATTGTCTGTTTCCAAACCGCAGTTGAACTAGTTTTTTCAACCACCAATGCTAACTCTAACCATCGTTCGGAAGCGGGTTTCAGAACTGGCAGCCAAATCTTTGATTTTGATTCGGCAATTTGGTAAACAGTAGCTTCTACATCCAATATCTTTTCTGTAGCAGATGGAACTTTCCGCATTAACGGACGAAGTGCCCGTCCCAACGCCAGACTATTTCTCAATGCTACCGCTGCTGGCACTTTAATCGGAATTGCTTCTCCACTTTGTTTGGTCTTTTTAGGTTTGGAAGAGGCAAGAGCAACCTCAGCACCAGGTTCTTTGACTTCAGCTAACGGTGATTCTTCGGTATCTGGTTGGATATCTGGAGTTTTATTTGGGGGTTGCTGTGATTGGTCTTGGGATACCCTTGATGGTCGCGATGGCGGCTGTGGTTGCTGTGATTGGTCTTGGGATACCCTTGATGATTGCGATGGCTGCTGTGGTAATGGCTGCTGTGCTTCCTCTGACTGCTCTATGGACTGGTCTAGATGAACAGCCAACCAGAAAATTTCTGCTATTTCCCGAGCAGTTAAATCAAATCCTGCTTGTTGTAGAATAGCGATCGCTTCTTCAAGCATATCCCTTAGGTACTACTGAGGTACTGCAGCAATCGGTCAATTAACTTTGCTTTTTTCTGGTCTTTGTCTTCGTCTTGAGAGTCAACCATGGGATCATCGTCTGTATTAACTGTGTTAGTTAATATATAAATGGCATTGAGCAATTGGTCTGTAGCCAAGTCTCCTTTCTGCCGTCGCTTGAGAAACGTTTTAATAATCGGTTCTGCTTGTTCAATACTATCCCCTAAATGAGCTTTGACAATCGCTTCTAATTCGTCAGGAGTTGGTTCCGGTAAATCTAATCGTAAACACCGTCGTAAAAAAGCTGGGGGAAATGCCCTCTCTCCGTTACTCGTCAGAACTACAAATGGAAATGCTTTACAGTTCACCTTTCCGTTGCGGATGGCTGTGCTTTTATTATCCCAGGTTTTGACAACCATGCCTGGAAACTTGTCACTGATTCGTGTTAATTCCGGGATTTCAAATTCTCCTTCTTCAAAAATAGTCAATAAATCATTGGGTAAATCAATATCGCTTTTATCCATTTCATCAATTAATAATACCCTGGGCTTAGTTGAAGATAGTAACGCTGTTCCCAAGGGACCCAATTGAATATACTTACCAATTTTCGCTAAATTATCCTTGCCGCTTCCTTGAGCATCTTGTAATCTACCAATGGCATCATAACTATAAAGTCCTTGCTGTAAATGGGAGCGAGTGGTAATATTCCAACGTAACACTTCTCCTAATTGTAACTCTTGAGCAACTGCATAGGCCAATGATGTTTTTCCTGTGCCTGGCTTTCCGGTTACTAATAAGGGACGACGCAGATATAAAGCTGCATTGACTAAGTCTATTTCCTCTGGCCTGGTCTGATAGGTTGTACCCCGTTCTTTTCTGTCAAATTTCCGCCAGCTAGGAGGCTCAGGAAGGCGTTCAATGCCATTGTGGGGTTGTTCGGGAGTTCCGCGAAATATTTTCCAAGATTTATTATTCATGGCGTTGTACCGTCATTCTGGGGTGGTAGTAGGTCATTCTGGGGTGGTAGTAGATAGGGGTCTTCCCACAAAAGAGCAATATGGTGTCCGATATGTTCTTGTTTCTTCTTTGCTTTGGGAAAAGCTTGTAACCGTTGTTGTTTTACCTTTTGAGGAAGCTCATTTATTTGACAATTCAGTAATTGCTCCAGAGCCTGTTTAAAATTGATAGTTTTAAAATCATTCTTCCTCAGCCATAAAACAACTGGTATTGCCGTTCGGTCAATCATTCCCAATATCTGCTCACATGGGGGTTTATGTAATTTTACCCCTATCGCATTTTTTTCTTCCCAATCAGCATATAATTCTTCCCAAGTCTCACAATCACTAAAAGCAAAATTATTTAAGCAGGATATAGTTGTATTATTATTTTGGAGCTGTTTCCATTTTATTAACCATTGGCCTTGATAATATTTTTTTTCCAAACGTTTAACCGATCGAAAAATAACACAATACTCGCTACCAATAGGAATTGGTGAATTATCATCATCTTCAGTCTCAATTCTTTCAAATGCATAGTTAAATAGTTGATAAGGTAAAAAAAATACAATGATTGGTTTATGAAAAAGTTTAATTATTCCTTGAAGATAAAATCTCTTGACCTCTTCGTTTATAATTGACTTAGACTGTTTTATCAAAAACAATATTAAATTTGGTAAGTCTTCAATAGAGAAGAGATGTTGTTCAGATTTATCATCATTTTGTGGAGTCTTTAAAATTTTACAGTCTTGATGATTTCGTAAGTAATTATAATTACTTCTGTCAGCAATGAACCAAGCCTCGACTAGATAACTTTGACGTTGTTGGTGATATTGCTTACTGGATTCTAGCTTGACAAGCAGATAAGGTTGTGCGTCTAAGTTTGTTTGCTGATCATTTTGAGAGTCACTGCTAGTCTTAGGTAATAAATCAGAAGGGTTATTAGGATTTTTTTTTATCCATTGCTTGAGTTTATCAGCAGTTTGGTCAGGAATATCTCCAGTTGCTAATAAACGAGCGACAAATTTTACAATAATTTCTTCATCCTCATTTGCTTGAGGTATATCATCTAAATTTCCTAGAATTTCAAATAAAGTATCAGGGAGTTCATCTTCCCAATCATCCAAAAATTCATCGGGACAACAAGCTTGATAAGCCTGTTGCATTTGGTTGATAAATTTTTTTTCTAAAGGAAGCAATATCTTGAGTAAACAAGTCGTAATCTTAAACTTTATCTGGATTGCCTTTAAGTCAGGATTATCTGAATTTTCTTTAAGGGCCCCATTAATTAAATTTCCTAACTTCTTTTTATTATCAAAATCTAGTAATAAATTATAAACAATTTGATTCAAATTGCCACCAATAACAAGCTTATTAAGATTTATATTGAATTGATATCGTAGCATCCTTGCTAAGTCATCATCACTAGGGAAAGCACTACACAGTGCTGACTCTATCTGCGCGAGGAGATAACCAGGGGTATTTCCACCATTCATTTACGATTACTTCAATACTTGTGAAACATAGAACTTAATACTCTGACTGCAATTAAGTATCTACACCCTGATGATACCTACTTCCGTGAAGTTTCCTTTATTTACTGGTATTTGGCAACCTGGTGCTGGCTTACAGCTTTGCACAAGCATTCACTACATTACTTCACCCTTACGTAAATCTGTCAATAACCCTTGCTTCTCTAACCGCGCACAAATAGCACTGAAAGGACTACCAGCATTATAACTAGGATTCCAGCTTGGGTCACCACTATGATGCAGCGCTACTAAATTCCAGTTAATATCAAAACATGGAGAACCAGAGGAACCGGGTTCGGTATTGGTTTTATACTTAACCATGGTACCATTGTCATTAATAGTAATAATAGCCTCGGTGTCAAAGGCTAATTTTAAAGGTTCGGCCTTGGGATGCTGCAGGATAAACAGTGGAGTATCGGGCACAAACTGATAAGGCTCTTGTGGTAACTCAATCCACTGGCGCTGTGGAGAATTGGGATCGGGATTTTTCCCAATTGGTTCTTCCCCAGGAACTCCATCTACTCTCAGCAAGGCATAATCCAATTCGTCAGGGGTTGGTAATGGATTGTTAGTATAAGGACTTTGATCAATTAACCAGTCATCCTCTACTAAGCGATACTCTGTACCAGGATTTATAACTTTACCATCCCCTAACCGCTTGTAGTCAAAACGCAGGATAACATTGCTAGACGTTGCTTGTTCTAAAATTACCGATTCCACCACATGGAAATTAGTAATAACCACATTGGGCGCAATCAGAAAACCTGTCCCAAATTCAGGACTATTATCGTTATTCGTAACTTCGACACGACAGACTTGCCCTTCAATTTGACCTAACTTCTCCCGCCACCGATTTACGTCTAAAAAAGAATTGGTTTTCTTAATAAGTTTTTCTAATCCACCTCTTGCGGATAGGGGGTGAGGCAGAGTAATAGCAAGATTCAACTCCAGAGCAATGGCGAATAACTTTGGGTTACCTGGATTTGATTGATGGGCACGGTGAATTAATTCATCAACCCATCCTTCGGCTTCTGCGGTTTCAATTAACCTAAACACTATTGCTTGTAAATCATTACCCATTGCTATGGCATTCAGGTTTTTATTAAACCTGAATCTTACTACTTCAGCCAATCTTTGCTGATTGGTAAATGCATCAATTAAAGCATTCGTTAATTGTTGATATTGCTGTCCAGTTAGTTTCATTTAGCATTTACATGTGAGTTGTGAACAGAATCCCTTAGGAAAAGACAAGAGGCAAAAAAAACTCTGTACCTAATTAACCTTATAAATTTTATAGCAATTCTGATCAATGTTTTTTACACAACAGCATCTTGACATTACTATTTTATGAATATATAGTTATAAAATATAGTAGGTAAGGATATGTCCCCTCAACACTAGGGTTTTTGACCTACAGCACTTTAAATTCTTAACTACAGTAAAAAAAGTTAGCTTAAGGACAGACAGCGATGTCAATTCGTCAACTGTTTGATCAAGACACCTGGACATACACCTATTTGGTAGCTGACTCCAGCACAAAGGAGGCTGTTCTGATTGACCCTGTTCTGGAGCAGGTGGAGCGTGATTCTCAGCTAATCCAAGAACTCGGTCTCACCTTGAGATTTTGTCTAGAAACTCACATTCACGCCGATCACATTACTGGAACTGGAAAACAAAAAATTAACGAGCGAGAGTTAGCCACCTAATTTATTGGGTGGGCGTGGAGCGAGCCGGGATTTATCCCGGCTTTTGTGTTATTTGCCTTTTTGATTCTCTATATACCTTTTGACGGTTTCTGTGAAGCGCGTTTCCGGTGGTTGAGCAAAAATAACTAGGAGACCAAAGGGTTGGGAGTTTTAGCAATTCAGGGAACTCTCTTCTAAGATAATGGGAAGCTCGCCCTTTTACTATGCATGATTATTACTGACGGAGCAAAAGTAGGATCGACTTCCAAGAACATGTGAACGTGATCTGGCATTATCTCGCTTTGCGATCAGTCGCCAGTTGTTTTCTGTGCATAAGTCAAAAATAATATCTTGTAGTCTCATTTTAATTTTTCCAATGAGTACAGATTTCCTCCTTTTAGGGCACCAGACGAAGTGGTAATTCAGCAATGTCACCGAGTGTGGATTCGTCCTGAAAATATTTTCAGATATCGTAGTCATAGGCGTTGACAGCGGGTGTATATTCAATATATACTATATACAATGAGGAAGTAATAAGATGTACGGATGTCAGCAACACCTAATAACTACGACGCCAGAGAATCAGGCAGTTATAGAGTTTATATGCTCAGAAGCCAATAAGCTGACTAATTGCGGTTTGTATTACTGCCGTCAAATGTTGTTTAAGAACGGTAAATACCTCAATAATGCTGATCTCGACAAAGTGATGAAGACAAATGTCCACTTTAAAGCCATGAGGTCTGCCTGTGCTCAGCAAACACTGCACGGAGTTGTTGAATCTTTTAAGTCTTACAAGGCCCTCAAGAAAAAGTACGACAAAGGGCAGTTGACAGACAAACCTAGAGTACCAAAGTACCGCAAGAAGGGAGGTCTGGCTGTAGTTAGTTATCCCGCTCGGTGGGTAAAGCTAGTAAAAGGTCAACTCAAATTTACCTTAGGGAAACAGATCAAAGTTTGGTTTGGCATCGACCATTTCTTGTTGCCCATGCCATCCAACATAGACCACAAGTCAATTAAAGAATACCGTTTTGTTCCTAAAAATGGTTGCTTTTATATAGAGTTTGTCTACGAAAGGCCAGCTCCTGAAGCGGTAGAAGTAACAAACAATGTCTTAGGGATCGATCCAGGTCTCAATAACTGGCTGACTTGCGTCTCTAATGTGGGAAAATCTTTCATTATAGATGGCAAAAAAGCTAAATCCCAGAATCAGTGGTACAACAAGCGTGTAGCTGCGATAAAGAAAGGTAAATCTCAAGACTACTGGGATGAACAATTGGCATCTTTGACTGAAAAGCGCAACCGGCAGATGCGTGACAACGTGAACAAGGTTGCCAGATTGGTTATTAACTGGTGCCAAAGAAACTTAGTCAGTACGATCGTATTCGGCTGGAATAAGCGGAATAAAGACAGTATTAACATTGGCAAAAAGAATAACCAGCAGTTTGTACAAATCCCTACAGCTAAATTAAAAAGTAGGATAGAACAACTGTGCATTGAGTACGGTATTAAATTTGTTGAGACCGAAGAGAGTTACACCAGTAAAGCTAGCTTTTTAGATCGTGACTTCCTACCTGTGCTCGGCGGAAAACCTGAGGGGTGGGCAGCAAGCGGAAAAAGAGTAAAGCGTGGACAATATCTGTCAAGCAAAGGTAGTTTGATTAACGCCGATTGCAATGGGGCTGGTAACATCCTCAGAAAAGTAGAGACACAGCTAGGGTTTCCCCTAGCCAAGGTCTGTAGAGCAGCTTTGAACCTGCCACAACGATACAGATTGGACTCTTTATCTAAATCGTATCGTGAAGCAACTTCACGGAGCGCGGTTTTAACCCGCGAAGTGAAATCAGCTTAGAATCCCTGTGTTTTTAAACCAGGGAGAGTTCAATTCGAGAATTGACTGGGTGCAAGGGGATGGTTCCAGAAAATGCAACTGCTGCTTGTGCAGATGGACATGTTAAAGATGGTGAAGTTTTACAGGTCGGCAGCTTAGAAATTAAGGCAATTGAAACCCACGGTCATACCGATAGCCACATGGCCTACTTGGTAAACCAGACTCACCTGTTCACAGGAGATGCCTTGTTTATCCGAGGCTGTGGTAGAACCGATTTCCAAAATGGTGATGCCGGCAAACTTTATGATAACGTCACCCAGCGACTGTTTACATTGCCGGATCACACATTGGTTTACCCAGGACATGACTACAAAGGGCATACTGTATCCACCATCGGTGAAGAAAAGCGTTTTAATCCTCGTTTTGTAGGTAAGGATCGCAATAGCTTTATCGAGTTTATGAACAATCTCAATTTGCCAGATCCTAAAAAGATGATGGAAGCTGTTCCAGCCAATGAAGAATGTGGGCAACTTCCACAAGTTGTATAAGATGCCTGGTCTCTAGGGATACAGCACATATGACAGTTGCTCCCCACCCTCCCGATTCCCGATTCCCGACTCCCGACTCCCTATTCCCTATAGCCTATTCAAAAAATAGCTTTCAGGAAAATATTCACTAATCATCATCACCGATTGGCGATTAGAAAAGACGCAATAGGTACGAAAAAGTAAATTTGCTTCCGGTTCAATATCGAAATAATCAGCTAATTCCTTAGCAGGCTTTTTTCCAGTATCCACAATTTCTTTAAAGGTCTCGAATCTCTGCTCTCGCCAGATTTTGCCGATGGGGCTTTTAGTTTTTAGTAAATCTTTTTGAAAGTAATCATCTAGACGATCAATAACAATAATTGACTCAGCATAGATATAATTCTTGCGACTTATTTTACCCTGTAATAGTATTTTCCTATCAAGTACTGAGCTTCCTTTATCTAATTCCATTGGGTCGATATTATCAGTTGTTGTCACCAATTCCTCAGACAACTTAACTAGACGAATTTGTTCAAACAGATAGGCTTCCAACATATCGGTTACTGTGCCATCTGTCGTTAATAGAATTCTTTGGAAAATACTCAGAGTCGAGGGGTCTATATAACTTCGACTTAGGGATTGCTGTAGATCATTTCTCATGGTTTATAGCAATTATTATTTGGGTGAGGTATTAATTCTTGGGTTTTAGGGAGTAGGGAGTAGGGAGTAGGGAGTAGGGAGTAGGGAGTAGGGAGTAGGGAGTAGGGAGTAGGGAGTAGGGAGTGGGGGGAGGGTGAGAAGTGTCGGTAGCAACAGTTGTGAAAACCCCCTTTGGCCGACTGCATCGCTTTTTTATAACACCAAAAAATTATCCAAACTCTTTCCTACTGCTCCCTGCTCCCTGCTCCCTGTTCCCTTGATAGAAACGCTATATATCCAGCGCCACCTTTAGCTATTTGCGATTTTACAAATACTTCTGCAACAACAACTCCAACTTCTCCTTAGTTGCTTCTGGAGCTTGATCTAAGGGAGTGAAAATAGCATACTTCAAAGCAGAGTGGGCTTTAGAAACCGGTGGATTTTCAACTAACCGGCGCACTGTCTCTTGAATCACCTTCTGAGCATTAATCGCATTGCGATTTAGATTATCAATTATCATCTCCACGGTGACATGGTCATGCTCTGGATGCCAGCAATCATAATCGGTAACTAGGGCTAGGGTAGCATAGGCAATTTCTGCCTCCCGTGCTAACTTGGCCTCTGGCAAATTGGTCATGCCAATTACTTTTGCGCCCCAACTCCGGTAGAGATTAGATTCGGCCATGGTGGAAAATGCTGGCCCTTCCATGCACAGATAAGTCCCACTGTTATGTACGGTCACCTCTGGTAACTCCAAACTTGCGATCGCATCCACTAAAATTCCGGCCAGTTGGTTGCACACCGGGTGTCCAAACCCAATATGAGCCACAATCCCGTCCCCGAAAAAGGTCGAAACCCGATTCTTCGTGCGGTCAATAAACTGATCCGGTACCAGCATATCTAAGGGTTTGACCTCTTCCTGGAGAGAACCCACTGCTGAGGCAGAGATGATATACTCCACGCCTAACTGCTTCATGGCATAGATATTGGCTCGGAAGGGTAACTCGGAAGGCATCAAATGATGATTGCGACCATGACGAGCTAGGAAAGCTACAGTAGTTCCTTCTAAGGTTCCCACCATCAAGGCATCGGACGGAGGACCAAAGGGGGTGTCAATCGGTACCTCCTGCACATCCTGGAGAGCAGCCATTTTGTAAAGTCCGCTACCGCCAATAATCCCAATTTGTGCTTTTACCATGGTGTTTGTGCTTGCTGTGCCTCAGTCCAACGCTTTGTTATTTTACCTGAAACAGTATAACTGTATGAATTTTTGTTAAGAGATTTTAAAATACAGACTGATGTTCCGATGAAATAGTTGTGCCTTATGTCTCACCAACCGCTTGGTAAACCCCGTCCTCTGGTAAAAGTGATCCTGCTATCGGTAGCCACATTAACGCTGTATTACGGTTGGTACAAGTGGATCATTCAGGAAGAGTTGCGAAACTATAACAGCTATGGCTGGTCCGGTACCCTTTGCTTACTACCTTTTGTTTTAGGTGTCGCCGTTCCACAAGCGCTATGGATATTAGATCCCGATGTGCCTGGGTGGTTTGGTTGGTTTTCCCTGGTCGGTATCGTTTGGATTTACATTGTGCAGTTTAGGCTTTACCGCACAGTAAACGAACTGTATCGACGAGAAGGACTCACAGAACCTCTGGTAGTGTGGTGGATTTTTATACCTGGCTTAAATTTAATAGTGGGATTAAAGCAAATTCATGTCCTGAGCAAGTTTTGGGCAATGAAACAGGAAACTATACCGGACGGGGCTATTTTGAATTGAAGCAAACAGGGGGAAGAGTTTGCGGAGAAGGGAGGCGTAGTTTTCGCTCTGTGTTGACAACAACGATAGACAACAACGATAGACAGACATCAGCCATGTTGGTAATCGTTTATTACTAGATTCAAGACTTCCGAGCAAATATTCCCTGTTCCCTATTCCCTGTTCCCTATTCCCTGTTCCCTATTCCCGACTCCCGACTCCCGACTCCCGACTATTGAAACTAAAATCTTAGACCAAATCCACCTTGAACAGAAGCAGCGACGCCGCCACCCTCCCGATAGGCATCAAAAGCAATAATCGCATTACCAAACAAAACCGTTTGGCTATTAGGGATCATAAAATCAATACCAGGTTGTATAGCAAAACTGGTTTTATCTCCTACTGGTGAGGGAGAGTGACCGCTAGCAAATACAGCCCCTGCTCCCAAGTAAGCATCGGTTTGCCAGTTAAGGGGGAAATCGTAAGAAATTGTTGGCACAATAGCAGTGCCAGCACCAATCAGGGCTTGTGTCCGGAAGGAAATGGGGATTTCTAGGAATTTGTAGCGAAACGCAATTACCCCACCAATTTGCTGACCGTCTCCATCATCATCCTTAGTAATACCAATCGTAGGACCAATTCCCACATAACTTCCGTAGGCAGCTTGAGCAAATGCTGGTTGCGACTTAATCATTAAACTAGCCAGACTCCCCAGCACCAGCGTTCCTACTGTGGACAATAATCCAATAGTATTACCCATTTCCTCAACTCCTCAATACCTAAATCTAATGATGGCTGCTTTCTCGCTCATATTAGCTTAATTGCTGCGGTGAAACTAATATAGCAAAGGGAACAGGGAACAGGGAACAGGGAACAGGCATGCTAGCAATAGGCATGCTAGCAATAGGCAATAGGCATGCTAGCAAGAGAGTAAAAATTATTTGATTAGAATAGAAACCGCTATATACAGGTTGATGTTTTGTTCACTGTTGATAGTTAACTTTAAATTAAGGCAATCCATTAAGCAATCTATTCTGGTTAAGCGGGTTTTAAACTGAAGTCAACTCGAAGATAGTGAATCGACTCAGTAGCTTTTTAATTTATGGGTTTGCGTAGCGGATCTTTCAGAGCATAGCTAATTTTTTGACAAGAGAAAAAATTGAGCCTACTTTATTTTTTACCACTTCTTTCTTCCCACTTGTTTCTTACTTGCTGGGTGCATCTCCTAAAAGCTTTTTGATCCGGTGGGTGGAACGGGCATCTTGCCCGTTACAAAATGACGGCGAGCCTTTTGGTGGTGCGTTACGGGGCCGACTATCCCAACGCTGGCTACGAGGCGAAAAATAAGGGCAAGTCCGCCCCTACGGACTTTCTAAACTCGCGAAGAGGCGGAAAATGAGGGGGAGCCTTTTGGTGGTGCGTTACGGGGCCGACTATCCCAACGCTGGCTACGAGGCGAAAAATAAGGGCAAGTCCGCCCCTAACGCACCCTACGCACTTCCCACTTGTTTTTTCCTTGTTCCCTATTCCCTATTCCCTATTCCCTATTCCCTATTCCCTATTCCCTACTCCCTACTCCCTACTTAAAATAAAATTACAAACATCTAGGATGAAGTCCACCATAGGTACAAATATAGCGAAGTTGCTGCTCATCTAAATTTTTAACATTGGTAAAATCAACCCCCCTAATCCTGGCTAAATGCGATTTAGGTGGAGGCAAAGTAATAAATTGATTAGCCTTGGTCTGTTTAGCCATAGCAAAGGTAACTCCCTTAAAATCTGCTCCAGCTAAATTAGCCCCTCGCAAATCTGCAGCACTTAGATTAGCGTAACGTAGCTTAGCATTGTACAGCTTGGCATTGCGTAAATTAGCCCCTACCAATTGGGTTGAATTTAAATCAACATTTTTGAGATTAGCATTACTCAAATTTGCCCTAGAAAGATTCGATCCTTGCCAGCTTGATTGACTTAAATCAGCAGAAGAGAAATCACTCCCCACAGCACTAACTTTGCCCAAACGAGCACCATGAAGACTAGAGAGACTGAATTTTGCTTCACCCAAATTGGCTCCTGTGAGGCTAGCATTTTCTAAGATAGCTCTACGGAAATCAGCATTAATCAGCTGAGCACTGCTGAGATTCGCACCGATCAGGCTGCCGTTATAAAACCTTGCTCGGTTCAGGGTTGCCCCAATTAAATTAGTGCGATTCATCAAGACATTATCGAGAATAGCGCCAGTCAGGTTAACTTCCCTGAGATCAGCTCCGCTAAAGTCGCTGACCCAATCATCAAACGTGCCAAAATGTTCATCTTCACCAGGGCCATAGAAGCGACTACCCTGCAAATTAGCACCGGACAAATCAGCGTAGCGGAAATTAATGCCCGACAAATTCAGGTTATCCAGAATGGGATTAAAATAGCCATAACCCTGATTAACCTTACTGAGGTTAATATTACTCAGGTTAGCATTATGCACTTGACCGTCGTAGATAGTCAGAATTTTCGAGATAGCTTGCTTAGTTGCTCGGTGCCGCACCGCTAGCACTTCCCCAACCCCTGGTTTACCTTCCCTGGTTAAGGTTTTCTGGTCGTTTGCCAAGGATTGATTCAATACTCGTAAATGGGGAAGCGGTTGAACGCCTTTACTGACCAAGGTTTGTTGGAGGGTATCAATTAAGCTAGGGGTATTTTCCTGACCCAGCAAATCCACCAGAAACGGTACAGCACGATGATCGTCTATCCTACCTAGAGCCAGAATTGATCCCAAACGTTCTTCTTGAGCCGTGCTCTCAGTGGAGCTTAATTGTTTCACTAAGGTCAGAAAGACCTGATTCTTCTGCTGATTGAACGCTCGCCAATTTGCTTGACTTTGAATATAGATTTGGGTTCCCACAAACGTGCCAAGTACAGAACCCATACCACCAAAGGTAACAATTACCAGAGTAAGACCGGGATGTCGGCGCATCCACAACCAAAGATTGGGGGAGTGCTGTTGAGATTTTGAAATCAGGGTAATGGTAGTAACTGTTCCGCTACGGTAACCCGAGGTAGCTTCCTGGTGATTAGACCATTGCCCATCAGTGTCCTCCTCTAGCTCAACCTCTTCATACTCTTGAGACCATTGCTCATCAGTGTCCTCCTCTAGCTCAACGTCTTCATACTCTGGTGAGGGGGAGGATTCAAAACTTGACCAGTACGGCAAGAGCAACCGAGAGGAATCCGAGACATAAGTTCCGGCTATGTAGTCGTGGAGGCTGCGATGTTGAGGATTTAATACAGAACTAAAACTCTCTGCCAATAGCATCAATCCTGCCAATCCCAACAAAATTAACAAGTCAGGAAAGGCTCCAGTGTAGCGCCAGAGTAAATAAGCACTTCCCAGTGGTAATCCCCAGCGTCCCACTGCCTCACGCCAAAGCGCACCCATCAAACCAGGCGGTTTTCCCGAGGTGGTAACCACTCGCACTCCAAACCAACCTTTGGGAGTAGTTTGACCAGTTTTTCCCAGCAGATAAAGTTGCCATAGGGTTACTCCTACTGGCATCACTAAGGAAGCACACCAAAAAAAATTGGTCAGGGGAGTGACTCGCTTGGTTAGTTGTAGGCGCGGGTAAGCTAGAGTTTTTGCGATCGCATTCTGGGTTGCCCCCAACACTGGGTTAAGGGGAACCGGTTCTGCCTTCGAGTATTTTTCTGCATACAAACCAATCCCGTAAGGGAGCAGGGCACTGGTAGTTACCAGCGAGACTTCCAAAAGCGCTGCCACGCAACGCCTAGTCACCAGTGGCAGAACCAAGTTCAGTCGCAGCGGAAAATACCAGCTACCTTCTCGATGTTGACCTGTTTTTAGAGTGGGGCTAGCCATATTCAATGCTCAGGCTGCGATTTGTGGCTTTTTAATGACTGTGAACACTGATTTCAAGGAGCAGTAAGCAAATTCCCCGAGATTATAGCAGATTTTTGTTGATACCGTTTTTTGGGCAAACACCTGATGACTATGTTTAACTATGTCTAGACTTAACCGGTTGAATACCGGCAATAGCACTGAACTGCTATGAAATCAGCCTCATTATTATATAGCAGTTTTAAATTGGGTGAGGTACCCCGCCCTTGGGGTTAATGGGAGTAGGGAATAGGGAGCGATGTAGCGATTTTAAAGTGAAACAGTAAGCATATGCGCTACTTCACAGGCTAGAAGCCTGTGCCACGCACGCTACTTGAGGTGCCGTCAGCCGTCAGCCCTCGGCCATTGAATTATAGTTACTAACTGATAGCTGATAGCTGATAGCTGATAGCTGATAGCTGATAGCTTACCCGAAACAAATTTAATTCGAGATAGTCAAGTAATCTAGAACAAGTGTATTAGTAATAGATCACAAGACTAATGGGGATGACAATGACTAAACTATTCCCACAGTGGATGATTGTTCCGATCACCCTAGCTGTAAGCTTAAGTAGCGCTGGTGTCGCCAGCGCCGAAACCATCAACCTTGAGCCTGAATTCCAGCCTGATCCGATCGTAGTGACTGGAAACTCTGGAGGCTCAAACAAGAGCCAATGCGGTATGATTAGTATCCAGCCCAATCATGTCATTAATTTGAACCAAGATTTTACCTACTTGCGCTTCAACCTAGAAAGCCAAGGCCAGCCCACTCTATTGATTAAGGAGCCAAATGGTACCTCATGTACACAGGCCGATAATTTATCTGGGGGGAATATTGTTAAAATCGGGTATTGGGAGCAAGGCAGCTACTCATTCTACGTCGGCGATCGCAATGGTGAACAGCATCCTTACACCTTATCGATCACTAAAACTCCCTAATACCGGCGTCCAGAATTAAAAGTTCAACAGTCAATTATTAAAGTCAATTATGATTGTATGCAAGCCTTTTGTCTGACAACTGCGGCGAAGTCTATGGGTGATTAGTAAATGCTCTAATCTTCAATCTGCTCAACGGATACCTCAACCGCTTCCACATCAATGGTGCCTGGAGCTGCTAAGCGGTTAAAACGACCCTGTTCTATCTTCAAAACTTCCCCGCAACTGGGGCACTGACACTGGGTATTGTTAAACCCAGTAAACTCATAGGCACAGACTGGACATTGATCTTCTACTAGATTACGTCTGAGCCACCAGCGAACTCCGAACCAGGCAATCACTGGTGAGATGATTAAAAAAGCAATCAAAATCAAAAAACCATTGACTACCCATCCCAAGCCAACTGTGCCTAGCAAGAAACAAGTTAAAAAGAACGCTAGCCAACAGCCCATACCTGACAGGTTGAACTGAAACTGTCTGGGGGTATTTTGATTCACAGTTTTCTTTTAAAAATAACAAATATGATCGGGTAGTTATATCCTAGTTCAGATTCGTCTTAACTTGAATAGAAATTACCCCTCGCTGCTTATGCTCCACGAGGGGCTTCTGACCCAAAGCTGAAAACCGATAAACCAAGCTTTCCCTATTCCCAGGCTTGATTCTGGCTTTATTACTAAGAAGGATGGGGATGTACGGGAATCAGAACAATGTTTACGCAAAATCGAGGAACTCTTTTAACTGCTTTGTCAGAGCCTCTTTACTAAATAACCCTAGGGATTGTTTTCGTAACCACTCACCATCACAGCGTTGATCCTCTCCCTTAAGAATTTCAATACAAGCCGCAGCCACTGCATCGGGGTCTCGATAGGGAACTTGCCAACCAAGCTGACCATCTTGCAACGGATCAGCAGAACCATCAGAATCCCCAGAAAGGACAGGTTTACCACAAGCCATGGCCTCTAGGTATACAATCCCAAAGCCTTCTTGGGAGGGCATGACGTAGGCATCAGCCACTCGGTAGTGTTCCACTAATTCTGGTGTAGGGACAAAACCAGCAAAGACCACCCGATCCGCAACCCCCAAATCTTTGGCTAGCTGTGCCAGTCTGGGTTGATCATCACCACGACCAATAACTAGATATTTAACCTCTGGAAAGATTTTTGCGATCGCAGGAAGTGCTTGAATGGTAACATCTACTCCTTTATAAATATCCCCAGACCACAGACGGGCAACGGTCATCAGCACTTTAGCACCAGCCAGACCATACTTTTCGATTAAGGCTGGTGATTTCGGACCAGGAGTAAACCTATGCCCATCAACAGCACAAGGCAACATCTTTACCTTTTCAGGATTTAGCTTATTGGCCGCACAAGCGCGATCGCGACTGTAACGACTAATAGTCCAAATTGCTGCTGCCCGCTCTAGGGCATTACGTTCTTTGAGGGGTAAAGGTTTCCACACCTCTTTGCCATAGGTCAAAACTGTATAGGGAATCCCCAGACTATTGCACAACAGCTGAGTCAGGGGAGCCAGTTTGATATGACCGCAGAAAACGTGCTTGGGACGTTTTTGCCATAAATAAAACCCCAGCGCTAGTGTTAAGCGAACACGCCCTAGCACAGGAGGCTTGGTTTTCAGGTAATGGAATCTGAGTGGGTAGACATCAAAGGGATTGTCACAACCTAGACGATCCCGCAGCAAAAATACTTCAGCCCTAGAACTGGTAACAGTCTTAGCAGCAACAGACAAATATGCCTCGAAAATATCTTTGACGTAGGATTGGATGCCCCCTTCACACTCAAAAATCTCTAGAAAAATGAATACGTAGTTAGATGCGGTTTTCTGTGTGTCGCTCAAATTCGTTAGTTTTGAATTCGATTCACCTATCTTAGCCTCGAAGTATTTCTAAAAGCATTAGGGATATTAGGGAAAAACAACGAAGAATTTGTAGGCATGGCAGACACGGTTACGATGCTTGGCACGGATAAAATTCTTTAAAATTCCTATCAAGCAAAAATCCCACGGCTCAAAGTACGTGGGATTTTCACAAAAGCTTTTTTAAACGACTAATCACTAACCACTGGAAATCCCACAAACTCTAGTTAAAACTCTAGTTGTAGGATCAGCCTGAGGGTTAGGCTTATCTTAAAACAGACCCCAAGTCAAAGACTGATCAATGGGTAAGGTAGCACCAACACCAAGCCAGATGGTGACTAGGGTACCAAATAAAAATACCGTAGTTGCCACTGGACGGCGGAATGGGTTCTGGAATTTGTTCACACCTTCGATGAAGGGAACCAGCATCAGACCCAAGGGAACTGATCCCATAGCAGCAATTCCCAAAAGTTTATTAGGGAGAATGCGCAAAATTTGGAAAACAGGATATAGATACCATTCCGGGAGGATTTCTAAAGGTGTGGCAAAGGGATCTGCTGGCTCACCAATCATAGCTGGATCAAGCACAGCTAAACCAATGCATAGAGCAATGGAACCCATGATTACCACTGGGAAAACGTAGAGAAGGTCATTAGGCCAAGCTGGCTCGCCATAATAATTATGACCCATCCCCTTGGCTAGTTTGGCACGTAAAATGGGATCGTCTAGATCCGGCTTTTTAAGAACTGACATTGCTTAAATTCTTCTCCTTAATAAGTAAAGGTAAGCAGGTGGCAGCAGGAAGGTTTGCATTTAGTTTTAACACTTTCCTGACTTTTAGTCAGTACAGATTTACAACGGACCAGAAATGCCCTGTTTGCGAATCATCAGGAAGTGCAGCAACATGAATACAGCGATAAACCAAGGTAGAACAAAGGTATGTAGGCTGTAGTAGCGACTCAGGGTACCCTGACCTACACTAGTACCACCGCGCAGCAGTTCAACGATTAAAGAACCAACTACGGGAATAGCTTCAGGAACACCAGATACAATCTTGACCGCCCAGTAACCAACTTGGTCCCAAGGCAAAGAGTAGCCAGTCACACCGAAGGAGACGGTAATTACTGCTAAAACTACCCCTGTCACCCAGGTCAGTTCACGGGGCTTTTTGAAACCACCAGTCAGATACACCCGGAAGACGTGCAAAATCATCATCAGCACCATCATGCTGGCAGACCAGCGGTGAACAGAGCGGATCAGCCAGCCAAAGCTCACTTCAGTCATAATGTACTGTACAGAGCTAAATGCTTCAGCGACCGTCGGCTTGTAGTAGAAGGTCATGGCAAATCCAGTGGCGAACTGGATTATAAAGCAAGTTAGAGTAATTCCACCCAGGCAGTAAAAAATATTAACGTGGGGAGGTACGTACTTTGAAGTGATGTCATCGGAAAGTGCCTGAATTTCCAGACGCTCCTCAAACCAGTCGTATACTTTCGAGTCAGTGATTTGCTTAGAAAACATGAGGCCAGAGTTTCCGAAAGGATTTTGCCGTCAGACGTTGAATGTCGGAGTCTTCAACTCCCTAAGTTACAACGAATACAGCCTATATGTTACATGATGTTAATTTTAACATGACTTGCTTCATTAATTTGCCGTAAACTCTGGCGGTTACAGCCCTAATATTATACCTGATAGCGGTTACAGGTAATATAACTTAACAAGTACTCTAATAATTTTGATCATGCACAAACGATCCTTGTGGGTTGGACTCCTACTAACCTTGCCAATCATGCTATTGTCTGCCTGGTGGACACCAACAGCAGCTGCCTTCTCTCAGGAGCAAAGGCTTTTTTCCCAAGCTTGGCGGATTGTCTCTCAATCCTACGTTGATGATACCTTTAACCATCAGAATTGGTGGTTGTTACGTCAGAAGACCTTGAAAAAGCGGCTGCCTAATCGTGAAGCTACTTATACTGCCATAGAAACAATGTTAGGGAGTCTTGGGGATCCCTTCACACGATTGCTCAGACCCGAGCAATATCATAGTTTGCAAATCAGCACCTCTGGTGAACTCTCTGGTGTCGGGCTACAAATTGCAATTGATGTGGAAACTGGTGAGTTAGAAGTAATCACCCCAATTGCTCAATCACCAGCAGATTTAGCCGGTATCCGAGCACGGGATCACATCCTAGAAATTGATGGCATGCTGACTAAGGAAATGACTCTCGATGAAGCGGCAGCAAGGATGCGTGGAGCAATTGGTACAACGGTTACCTTGAAGATTCAAAGCAAGAAAGAACAGCCAAAATTGGTGGAAATAGTGCGCGATCGCATTTCCCTAAACCCAGTGTATGCAGTGCTCGATACCCAGGAAAATAGAGACCCAGTCGGTTATATTCGTCTGTCTCAATTTAGTGCCAACGCCCCAATGGAAGTTGCCCACGCTGTTGCTCAATTCAAGGAGATGGGTGCCCATGGCTATATTCTTGATCTGAGGAATAACCCAGGGGGTCTATTGCAGGCAGGTATTGAAATTGCTCGCCTCTGGTTAGATCAAGGCACTATTGTTTACACCGTTAACCGCCAAGGCACCATTGGTAGCTTTGAAGCCTATGGTGACGCTCTTACGCAAGACCCCTTGGTCGTATTAGTTAATGAAGGCAGCGCCAGTGCTAGTGAGATTCTAGCTGGGGCTTTACAGGACAATGGTAGGGCAAAGCTAGTAGGGGAAAAAACCTTTGGCAAAGGGTTAATTCAGTCGTTATTTGAACTAATCGATGGGTCAGGATTAGCAGTTACCGTTGCCAAGTACGAGACCCCCAATCACCGGGATATTAATAAATTAGGGATTGAGCCAGACTTGGAGGTGCCTTTAGAAGCAATTACTATGAGCCAAGTGGGAACAAAAGCAGATACTCAGTATCAGGAAGCAATCAAGTTGTTGAGTTCTGATACTTTTCTAGCTAAGGCAAGTTAGGTGGTCATTACATAATGGCCTCAGAGCATCAGGCCGTCAGGGCGTCAGATATATAGCTCTTCTGGGTTTTTCAACTTCGCGCTCACTTCTGATAAACGCTCTGTAGCTTGGTCAATCACGCCTTTGCCTCGCAAAAAACCAGTATTGGCACCAGGACAGATAAATTGAAGAGTCTCTGGGGTAAAACCCTTAAGCAAAGATTGCACATTCCGAATCTGTCTTGGCCAATGAAATGTTTTCGGGGTTCGCAGGGGCAACAGTTCTCCTTGTTTACTAGGAAGCAAATGACGCCCAGAAAATAGCACACCCCCGGCACCAGTGTAGTAAAGACAAGAAGAACCAGGAGAGTGACCAGGAGTCCAAATCACGTAGCAGCAGGGATTTATAGTCAACTCCTGGTGAAATGTAACTACCTCCAATCCCGGCAGTAAGTAAGCCTCTTGTTCTTGAATCAGGACTTGGCATCCCATACTCTCCTGAATTTCCTTTGCTTTACCAATACCACCGCGATGGGTAATAAACAGTAATGAGACTCCCCCTTGCTCACGCAAAAATTGTTGGTTAGTCTCATTCCAGGCAGGACAATCAATCAATAGGTTGAAGGAATTTCCTACAATAATATAAGCCGTACCACCTAACGTATCTCGATTGGGTGGAAAAGCGAAAATGGTATCTAGAACAAGGCGTGGTGGCTTGGATGCAGCAGGTTGCTGATTAGAAGATGCGCTTGGCGTAAGATTAAAATCGCCTTTTGCTGGAGTATCGGGTTGCACAATGCTTGTAGTTTAATTGTAGTTTTTAGTAGACGGTGTGATCTTTCATCATGGAACTCTGGCTACTCCCATTTATTTTACTCGCTGTGATCACTTACTTCGTTATCCAGCGAAGCGTTGCTAGCCTCACTCGGACACCAGTCTGGTTACTGTGGCTGGTAATGATGACTCCACCACTAGTCTGGATTGGTTGGACTCTGTTCAATGGTGAGAACACACCAATACCACCAGCCCTATTGCTCGGTCCATTTGTCATTTGCTTGCCATTGTACTGGCTGCTGATTCAATGGGGACGCTCAGATCCCAATTCAACCATGACCAAAGAGAATCCTACTAAAACAACTACCTCAGACCCGGTCGCCAAAATTTCATCGGCAACTGAAAAGTCAAGCCTTCGTCCTATAACTAAAGAAGAAGAAAAAGACCTCAGAAATTGTTTTCCCTGGGGAATCTACTATCTCCAGAATATTGAGTACCGACCTCAAGTGGTGTTGTGTCGCGGCAAACTGCGCACTAACCCAGAGCAAGCCTACCGTACCGTGCGGTCAAATATAGAAGCCGAGTTTGGCGATCGCTTTTTCGTAGTCTTTCAAGAAAGCTTTAGCGGCAAACCCTTTTTTGCTCTAGTGCCCAATACCAAAAAATCAACCAAACCTTACAGGGGGTCTCAATCATTAACGCGACCTGGTTTAGCATTGGGGCTGATGGTGATTACCTTGTTTACCACCACCTGGATGGGAACTCAGATAGCTGGGGTGTCGGAAAATCCCCTTACTGACCCAGCGCTTTTACTGCAAGGATTGCCCTATGCCGTGGCCTTAATGGCAATTCTCAGCATTCATGAACTCGGTCATTATTTTGCCGCAATGGTTTACAAGGTGCGTACAACTCTGCCGTACTTTATCCCGATACCCTTTTTATTCTTGGGAACATTGGGAGCATTTATTCATATACGGTCTCCTGTTCCTAACCGTAAAGCCTTATTTGATATAGGCATTGCTGGTCCACTAGTTGGCTTCGTGGTTACCCTACCAATCCTAATGTGGGGATTAGCCCATTCCACTGTAGTGCCGTTGTCTGACTCTTCAGGAATCTTGAACCTAGAATCCCTCAATCCCCGATTTTCCCTTTTGCTAAGCTTACTAAGTAAATGGGCATTGGGCAGTGAATTTGTCTCGAACACAGCCATTAACCTTCATCCTGTGGCAGTCGCTGGTTATGTCGGTTTAGTTGTTACTGCTTTTAATTTAATGCCAGTGGGACAACTGGATGGTGGGCATATCGTCCATGCCATGTTGGGTCAAAGAACTGGTATGACCATTGGTCAAATTACCCGGCTGTTAATGATGCTCCTAGTATTTATCCAGCCAGAATTACTCCTGTGGGCAATTATTCTTTTATTCATGCCAGTGGCAGATGAACCAGCCCTTAATGATGTTTCAGAACTTGACAACTGGCGAGATTTGTGCGGAATTATAGCATTGTTGATTTTAGTCAGTATTATTTTGCCAGTACCAGGAACAATCACTCAATTGTTAACTATTTAGTCAGATACTGCCCCGTTAAAAATTCAAATTGAGTAGTGAAAATTGAGACTATAAAATTGTTAATTGTAAATTTGATAGTAACAGTTAAAAATTAACAATTAACAATTGAATAAAGTGGTTGTAATAGTAATGAGGTAGACAGGATTTTTATCCTACTCCCTACTCCCTACTCCCTCAGGGCTATTTCATTCTCATGAAAGCTAATAAATGCTAGGCTTACAAGTTAGCTGAGAGTTTCATGAGTTACCATGCGTTTGTCTGCCCAATCTGCCCCTGCTGTCTCAGTTCCTAGGCTCGCCCCATGCCCCCCTAGGGCGTGTTTTCAAAGTTTGTCGCATGATTATGATCCCCCCCAGCCCCCCTTAAAAAAAGGGGGGAGCCATACTCAAAGTCCCCCTTTTTTAAGGGGGATTTAGGGGGATCTCCGAGGCAAGAAAACACACCCTAGCCCCCCAATTCTGGGGGGAACAAAACAAAAAGAGCGATGCAGCGCGGTCTTGGGAAGGCAGCGCGGTCTTGGGGGTTCCCCCCATGAGCGACTGCCGTGGTTTCCCCCACTCGCGCTTTGCATCAAGACAAGTCCCCCAGAATTGGGGGATTTAGGGGGCTTAAATAAAACCATAGGTAAACAATTCAAAATTAAAAATTAAAAATTGAAACAATTCAAAGTTCAAAGTTCAAAATTATAAAGGATCGAACCGCTGAAAACCCCGTCTCTTTAGAGCGGGGATGAAAGCGAATAGCGGCTTTAGCCGCCTTGAAAGAATATTGAACTAGGATTTGACATTTTAGTCTGGTAGTGCTAGACTAAAATAGTCGCGGTTAAGGTCGAAGCTGATGATTATTTTAGAGTTCAAAGCCAAAGGAAGAAAGCATCAATATTCTGCTATTGATGAAGCTATCCGGACTGTAAAGTTTATTCGCAACAGTTGCCTCAGGTACTGGATGGATAATAAAGGAGTTAACAAGTTTGACCTCAATAAATACAGTGCAGTCCTTGCTAAAAAATTCCCTTTTGCTAATGAGTTGAACTCTACGGCTCGCCAGTCTAGCGCTGAAAGGGCATGGTCATCAGTTGTTCGATTCTTTGACAACTGCAAAAAGAAAGTACCTGGAAAGAAAGGATTTCCCCGTTTTCAAAAGCACTGTAGATCGGTTGA
The DNA here is from genome assembly GCF_010692305.1 of Moorena sp. SIO4G3. Taxonomy (NCBI): domain Bacteria; kingdom Bacillati; phylum Cyanobacteriota; class Cyanophyceae; order Coleofasciculales; family Coleofasciculaceae; genus Moorena; species Moorena sp. SIO4G3. The sequence goes on from NZ_JAAHIG010000001.1 coordinate 71,839, forward strand.
GTACAAACAGTCAGGGTGGAAACTATCCCCTGACAAGAAGTCAATCACCTTCAGTGACAAAAAAGGCATAGGAAAGCTCAAACTTAAGGGTACTTGGGATTTATGGCGCTTCGATAAGAAGCAAATTAAACGGGTTCGGATAGTCAAGAGAGCAGATGGTTACTATGTCCAGTTTTGCGTCTCAGTTGACGTACTTCATGAACTGGAACCGTCTAAGACTAATGTCGGATTAGATGTAGGTCTAAAAGAGTTTTACACTGATTCTGACGGAAATTCTGAACCTAATCCCCGGTTCTATAGGACTGGGGAGAAGCGATTGAAGTTTTATCAGCGCCGGGTTTCCCGGAAAAAGAAAGGCTCATCCAACCGTAGGAAAGCCATTAATAAATTAGGTAGACAGCATCTTAAAATAAGTAGGCAACGCGAAGAGCACGCAAAGAGACTTGCGCGCCGTGTAATCCGGTCTAACGACTTGGTCGCCTATGAAGATTTAAGAGTTAAAAACTTAGTTAAAAATCACTGTCTCGCCAAGTCTATTAATGATGCAGGTTGGTATCAATTCAGGAAATGGTTGGAGCATTTTGGCACTAAATTTAGTCGAGCCACTGTTGCGGTGAATCCTGCCTATACTAGCCAGAACTGTTCTGAGTGTGGTGAAGTGGTTAAGAAGTCACTATCAACTAGGACTCACGTCTGCAAATGTGGTTGCAAGTTAGATCGTGACCATAATGCCGCTATCAATATTCTGAAGAGAGCCTTAGGTACGGTGGGGCACACCGGAACCTGGATCTTAGATCCAATGAACGCTTCGGGAGATCTGACCTCTACTGTTCTTGGTTCCGGCCAGGTTCAGCAAGTCGGGTCGTTGATCGAAGAATCCCCGCGTCTTTAGACCGGGGAGTGTCAACCATTCCAAGTTATAGCGTTTATCATAGTTAGGAGGTACACAGGATTTTTTACGACTTCCGACTTCCGAATTCCCTGCTGGCGTTGCTGATTATGCGTATGGTTTTGCCCCCCTAGCCCCCCAATTCTGGGGGGAACCAAACAAAAAGAGCGATGCAGCGCGGTCTTGGGGAGGCAGCGCGGTCTTGGGGGTCCCCCCCATGAGCGACTGCATCAAGACAAGTCCCCCAGAATTGGGGGATAATGGGGGCTTAAATAAAACCAAATGATCGCGCATTCATTCCTTAATTATGCAACGCCTCCCGATTACCGATTCCCGATTCCCGATTCCCGATTCCCGATTCCCGATTCCCGATTCCCGATTCCCGATTCCCTGCTCCCTTCAAAAAATAACAGGAAAAGATGAAAATGAACGTAAATCTGAGGATAAATGAGATAGTAATAGGGGAAGGGGTTGACTTACCCCGCAGTATGCGTCGGGTATGGCAAGGTGCTGTGGAAGCGGAATTAACCCGCCTGTTGACAGAAAAGGGCTTGCCCCAAAATCGGCTAAAAGATACTAGCATTCCTGGTATGCAAGTGGACCTGGAATTAAACGGGAAAACAAGTCCAGAACAGGTGGGGAAGATGGTGGCTCAGTCGATTTACGAACAATTAAAGAGTTTATAGGGCAAATGAGGTACACCGAATGGTTTTACTATTGGCTATTGCCTTCCACTCCAGGATGGGGTTAAGGCGTGTCTTAAAACTCGGAGATCCCCCATTATCCCCCTTAAAAAAGGGGGACTTGGAGAAAGGCTCCCCCCTTTTTTAAGGGGGGCTGGGGGGGATCTAATATCTGGCGTAAAACTAGGAAAACACGCCCTAGGGGTGGGTTCCTCTTCCCTGCTTCCTGCTCCCTGCTCCCTGCTCCCTAAAACCCAGATATTTGTACCTCACAAGTAGATAAATTGCAAAAGGAAAAAAGGAAAGTAAAAACATGACACGTAAAATCTATGATGTGCGCCGAAGCAATGAGTCCCCCCAGAAGAAGGGTTCCGATGACTGGATACTCCAAAGAAGTGGAGTGCGACAGCTACCGGCTTTACCGAAGACACCCCAAAACAAAACACCTGATTGGGTAGTGGGAACAAATCAAATCGACAAGACGCAGAAACCAGTATGGAATTACTCAACTAATCCTTACCCTAGGCAGGCAAAAGCCAAAGAGCCCAATCGACATGAAGAGGAAACGGAATCACAGTGGATGCAAGGAAAAGTCCCACCATGGGTAGTAGGAGAGGATAAGGTGGAGAATCCGCCGACGATGGGAAGACATGGGCAGGTGCAACAGCACCGTACAAAGGGAATGCCCTATGCCCCACGAGAAGGAGGAAGGGACGTACGGGAAACCCCAGTCCAGCGCATGGAGGAATATAAGAAACCTGAAAACAAGACTGGGCTGCCCGATAGACTCAAGGAAGGGATAGAAAGCATGTCAGGCTATGACCTCTCAGGGGTGCGGGTGAACTACAACTCCCCCAAACCTGCGCAACTCAATGCCCATGCTTATACCCAAGGTCTGGGGATAGAGGTGGCACCGGGACAGGAGCGGCATTTGCGTCATGAAGCGTGGCATGTGGTGCAGCAAATGCAGGGAAGGGTGAGAGCTACAAAGATGAGGAGGGGGGTAAAGGTAAATGATGAAGAAGGGTTGGAGAGAGAAGCAGAAGTGATGGGAGAGAAAATAAGAAAAGAGAATAGCGCTCACCGGCGAAAAAAGGGAGCAGAGGAAAATAACCCATCCAATGTCCTCAGGGATACCAAGTACGAATCATCGGAAAGAAAGAAGGAATCACAAGAAATAGCAATAGGAGAAAGAGGAAAAGAAAATGGGGTAGTCCAGAGGGTGATCATAATAGAGGAAGAAACAGAAGCGAAGACAGAGATAACAGATAGTTATCTGGAAAACATAGATGATGATGAGAAGAAATTCATTGAAGATGCATTAAGGAATAATGATTTAGGTAAAACCCCGGAAAGAACCCTGGAAAAAGCAAAAGAAGATTCACGTATTTATTGGATTACTAAGGAAAAAGATGAAAACGATAAAATAATAAATTACGAAGTCATAAATGTCGTAGAAAATGAAAGTAGGGAACAAGGAACGGACACAATAGTTGGAGACAGTACCCCCCGAAGGGTAATGAAGCCTGAAAAAGGAAAAGTACTACTAGAAGTCAAGGGATTGTTAGAATGTATAGGAGTGATAATCGAGGGAATAGGTAACAATGACGAAGTAATAGGAGCCGCCGGTGGGCATTTTGTCACAAAAAATATGTTCGATAATACGTCGAATCGTTTGACAGAAAACGGAGAACAATTTATGACTCAAATGAGAGAGGAAGTAAAACAAATAGGAGGAAAAGAGAATCAATTCAATATTTATATAGGTACCGGCACGGAGAGAGATGCAACGATAGCAGCAAGACTAGTGATAAAACAATACCTGGAACAAAAGGGATATAAGTTCGAGAATCTTAATGAGGGGTACTATCAAGTCAGATATCAGTTGTCAGCAGAAAGGGGATACCCCGAGGTATCAGGTGTGAACGTTGAGGAATGAGAGAAAGAAAGCAAAAAACATAAGGAAGAAAGAGGAGCTAAGGAGAAAGAAAACGAATGAAATGGCGGCAATTCGAAACCCCCAATCCCCAATAGTGCAGAGAGGTAGCCGAGGCGGAAAGCAAAGAGAGGCGAGAGCAGTTTAACGTACACAGAGAAAAGAAATAGTGCGTACGCCGAACTAGTAGGGTCCGTTACCAACGCGATACGCACGGACTACCGAAAGAGGGAAAAACCAAACGCTCAAAACCCGACCGTACGCCAACCCCAAAAACCCCATCCAAACCCGTCCGCACCCAACGCCCCCAAAGGAGAAGATAAGACAGAATGCGCCCACTGGACGCCCCTTGCTCGTAAAGCCGTCTTACCTTCTCCAGCATCCTTTCTATGGTTTTACCAGCCACCGATAACCCCAGTGGCGAAAACCAATTTGTCAATTCAAAATTCAAAATTATAAATTCAAAAACCGGAGCAATTTTGAACTATGAATTCATAATTTTGAATTGGCTCGATTGCGTTTGGTTTTAACAACAATCGATGCTATAATTTTAATCAGTTCTTCTGATTCAGTCAAAAGAGGACGCAAACGACTTTCTGGAAATAATTCAACAGCTATTAATAAACGCAACCAATATCGCGTTTCTCTCGCTTCCTTGAGTGCAATTTCCAACTTATGAACAAAATCAGCCGTGCTCTGGGCAGCTTGGGACTCCGACCCATTAGCCCCAATAGACGTACCCGAACGAATGAGTTGTTTAGAAAGCGTTCGAGCTACCCCTACCTTTTCTTCCATTGCCTTGCAAAGATTAACAATCCGTACCGCAAAATCAAATGTCCGGTGCGTAATTGGGCTTACTTCATTCATTTTGAATTTTGAATTCTGAATTTTGAATTGAAACCGAATTTTGAATTTTGAATTTTGAATTTTGAATTTAGCACCGACTACCATCACCGAGTACAGACTTATTCAGCAAGCCCTAAATAGAATGTTCCTGTAGCCACTGAAGCAAATCAGCGCTAGTCTGAAAATCCCACATGGCCTCTGCTAAATTATCTAAATCCTGGGAATTCAACCCAAGGATAGCTGCTCTGTGTTGTGATGCTATTTCTGGGAAACGGCGCTCCAACTGTTCTAATAGTAAGCTTCTTTTTCCTTCTTCCAATCCTTCTAGTCTTCCTTCTTCCCTACCTCGAATTTCTGCCTGTTCAATCTGTTCGATTTGCCATTGCGCCTCAAATTCTTGGGTACTCAAGATACTGGCTTCGTAACTTTTGTTATCCATATAACGCTTGTATGCTGCTCTTTCTTGGTCTGAGAGATTATTGACTCTTAGGGTTTCCTTGGCTTCCACCATGCCTTTGGCTTCAAATTCCTCCTTGATATCACTGTTTTTGAGATAATAGATCCATTCGTCTAGGTGGTTTTTCGCTGTCCCCTTAAAGTTCTTTACTTTCAGCAAGTAGTATTCTGGAAAGATATCTGCTACTTTTTCAATCGTATATTTTCTTTCTTGAGCTAGGGATGGTTCGATGGATATCTCCTTGATTCACTCCCATGAACTCCGAGCGGAAACGATAAATATAGTCATCTTCCTTAGAGGTTGTCTGAGAAGTCTCATTTGCTACATCCAAGCCCCCTAAATCCCCCAATTTTGGGGGACTTTTAGAATAAAATTGACTCTTTTTCCCCCCAAAGTTGGGGGGCTAGGGGGGCAAAATCCAGTATAAAAAAACTTTTCAGATATCCTCTTCCCGAGGTTAAAGTAGACGATATTCACTGAGTAGATTTTCCTAATTTTGCCGTACTCTTCTCCTTGTTCAAGATATTCCGTGACTAGCTGGGAAACTCCGTAGAGCATCCGATGAAAATAATCGAGTTGGGAGTTATTTTGCACTTCGATCAGGACTAACTCGGAGTTTTCGGTTTCGGCAAGAATATCAACACGGTTGCTTTTATCTTCCTCTGTCTGTTGATTGCCGACCCTTTCGAGAAGAGTTTGGATTTTGATTTCTGTATGTAATAACTCGCTTAAAAACCCTTCCAAGACTACATAATTGGCTTTATTACGCAGTAGTCTTTTGATGGCCCAATCAAAGCGTATATGTCTGGTAGCCATGGTTGGTTTGTTTGTTTGACTAAATTTATTTTAGAGGATATCTGAAAAGTTTTTTTCTACTGAATTTTGCCCCCCCTCCCCTCTCACAGGGGTAGGTTTTTAACAAAGACCTCAGGTGTGGGGTGTGGGTTGTGGGGTGTGGGGTGTCTGACAAAGGTACATCTCCTAAAAGCTGTTTGACACGGTGGTGCGTTACGGGCAGCAACATAACCCTGACTAGGAGGCGAAAAATGAAGGCTCCCCTAACGCACCCTACTGGACTTCTAACTTCTGACGCTAAGGGTAGCGCTCTCCCGATTCCAAATTTCACAGGGTCGAAGCCTGTGCTACGGAATTACTCGGAAATCAAAAAAAAGTAGAAACTTGGCACCAGGCATCAGCAGTTTCAGTACCTGCACATAGGCCTTAGCTTCAGCCGGGTTCTCGAACCGAGCGAAAACAACTGGTGGCTTCGGTCGTAACAACCGAACCACCACCCATGTCTTGATGCAGTCGCTCATGGGGGAAACCCCCAAGACCGCGCTGCATCGCTGGGTATAGGTGTAGACTATCAGACATAAAATTAAGTTATCTCCTGTAAAGGGGACCAAGAGCCAGCCTGCAGCCTTGGAAAACTCTAAGGCTGGCTCTTCCCGTGGATTTTATTTTGTCCACTATTTCAGTATATCACAAAAATTTGCATATTATAGCATATTTTAAAAATTTTTGTAACAAATTTTTTTTTGAGGGAGTAGGGAGAGTGGTTAATATTGTGAGTTTCCCCCTCTTCCCTGCCTCACAGGGGTAGGTTTTTTACATTTGGGTCGGGAGTCGGGAATCGGAACCCACCCCTAACCCCTCCCAGGAGGGGAACGGGAATCGGAACCCACCCCTAACCCCTCCCAGGAGGGGAACGGGAATCGGGAAAAGCGGGAAATGGGGAGAATTATCACGGAAAATAGTGTGTATTTTGATACATATTTTTAGTAATTTATACGTAGCGATGCATCGCTTAAGAGTTTTGTTCCCCCCAGAATTGGGGGGCTAGGGGGGCGAAACCATACCCAGAATCAGCAACGCCCCCTTGTAAGCTCTTCCCTGCTCCCTGCTCCCTGCTCCCTGCTCCCTGCTCCCTGCTCCCTGCTCCCTGCTCCCTGCTCCCTGCTCCCTTTAACACAGTTTTTTGTACCGTAGAATTGCTATAATAAAAGGACTGCCGCACGTTAAGCTTTTTGCGATTAGGCTTGTGCTAAAGATTTATTAGAAGTAGATACCAAGAGAATGGCTGGAAACAGAATCAGGGTTGCTAAAGATAAGGCGGCTTTGGTGAAAGACCTAACCGCTTCCGATGGAAAAACTGGACCGTTTCAGACTTATGCTGATGTGATGGTGTTTGCAGCTGCTTTAGGAGTAAAGCGTAATAAGCGATCGCCCCTGAAGGTAATTTCTAAACGAGAGCCTGGTCCGATTGGATTGGAAATTTTTGTGTCAAGGGGATATGAGGTAGTAATTAAGTTAATTGCGATCGCTGAGATTAAGGATACTAAAATTCTTTCCTCTATCGATAAAGAGTCTGAGGACAAACGCATCTATATTTTTGAGGAGTATGCCAATGGAGGGCTTGATATTTTGCGCCATGAGTTGCGGGGAGCAGTAGACTATTCCGAGCGACTTTTGTTAATTTTAAATAATGATAGGTATAAGAAGAAAGAATATAAAGAAAATGAGCAACAGGAGTTTGATTTGAGTCGATTTTTGTGACAGCTAGCGCCTACACTTACGCGATAGGGAAGTGTAGGCGCTGTCACTAATTCTGTTATAATTGAGGTGGTAATCCTACCTCCTTCAGTTTCACAAATTTACCTTCAAAGCTAATCCCTTGATCTTTGCCAACACTCCTGGCATTAGCCACAGCGATGCGCAGTTGAGCACGTTCCATACGTTCTGTCACACCACCCAAAAGATATAACATCACTTTGGAGGCTAACTCTCGTCCAGAAACTAGCACTCGCTTTCGATTTGGGTCATACAAAATGCCGTACCAAGGGGATTGTGGGTGATCTATCTGACTAAAGCCACCCGAACCATCGTATTTTTGAAGTTTCTCGAAGATAGTTTTGAGGGAGAAATCCTGGTGACATACTAGGATAGCCAAAGCTTGAACGAGGGCGATTTGTCCTACTGGACGGAATAGCATGTTTCCTTCTCCTCCACCCCTTTCATGGTTAAACCGACGCAGCTGTGGTGTTTCTTTTCCATGGTCGAGTTTTTGATAGCTGGGTAAACTAGCGAGATAGTCGAACAGCTCTGTCAATGTTTTAGTTCCCATTTCTAGCTCTTCATCTTCAGGACGCATGGGAATTAGACCTTTCTCACAAGGTTTCCAGTGACAGAATTGGTAGCCCAAATACAGCTCAGATATATGTTTGAGAGCTTGTAAAGTTGTCAATACTGTTGACTTAGCTGAAACCGTAGCGCTATCCCAATTAACCCGAGGATTACGATTTTCCATCTCCCTCAGCAGAGGATGAGTCATGGCAATTTTTCTAGCAACAATTGAGAAGCCATCGTCTTCATTGAGCAACGCTAATTGTCCTTTGCTCAACCTTACTGCCATCAGGTTGACGTGAGCAAAAATCGATCGGATCCGTCGCCGTGCTTCTTCACGGGTTTCTCCCTGAACGACAGCAGGAATAAACTCAATACCAATTTTTTCTGTCGCTAGACTTTGCAGATAACCTGGCGAGATGTGATACTCCTCAATCAAGTCATCAACTGTAATCAGGGAGCCGATTGGCTTTTTACCTTTGCTATATTTCTGGAGCGTACCAATTTTAATCAATTCCATCAGAGCCTGGATTCCCATCAGTCGATGCTGACCGTCTAAGGCAAAAATTGAAACATGGTCTGAAACATCAAGCAGTCCGACTGTGCGATCTTTATCTAAACTGGTGAACTCAGCTGCCGACTGCCGAGCGCGTTGATTCTTATCCCACTGAGCAGCTTGGGCATTATCTACCCACCCAGAGCTAAGCACTACTAGGACTGGGGGAAACTTGTGAGTTTTGCGGGCTGCTAGATATTGAGCCAGAGCAGCTTGACGTGACCAATCAAGGGGACGCTGCTGAAGCGCTTCGATGGTATCGGCATCCCTGACGATATTGTTCGTTTGTTGATCAAACTTTTGTTGAAATAGCGGCAGTTGGGAGGCGTAGCGGACGCGAATCGCTAACCATTCCAGAGTGACTGAGCCAATAAATGCCTCTGTAGTGCCCATGTGAGTTTTCTGCACCAAGATTTGATCGTTTCTCGCCAGATGCCTATCGAGCAATAACGCCAACGCCTGTCGATCTTGGTTTTCTTGTTCAAGTATTTGCTTGGCGAGGTCATTGGGATGATTTTCAGTTTTGATCACCATAGTTTTAAACCCATAATGCTGCGTTGTAGAAGCTATCGATAACTATTTTGGTTCTTCCGAACGAAGTATGTAAAAAATCTCTGAAACCTATGCTGCGTGGTGTTTTAGGCTAAAACTGCTCAAAACTGACTTCAAATCTCGCAATCAATTAACAGATGACGGCTACAGGGTTTTATCCAGCACACCAGGTTCCGAAGAACCAATAGTTTTAACACTAGCACAAGTTTTTAACAATCAAATTAGCTGATTTCCCTATACTCGTGGTTCGATAGAGTAAAACTATCAATCATACCAATTTAGGAAGAAAAACGTTAGATCCACTGTCAAGAAATTTTTTTCAAAACTTGGGATAAGCTCGAAAAAAGGACCAATCTGCCAAGCCTTGTCTTAGCAGAGAGTCAACGCCCCGCTCTTGCCTAGAGGGGGTTTCCCCACTCCCGTGACGTCAGATGAATCAGGTAAAACTCTCAGAAAATAAGCCAAAAAACCGCACTGTGGCTAAGCTGGTGGAAGATATCACTGCTCTGACCACTGAAATTCAACAGTTGTACTGCTTAGACGCAATTCCCTGGGTGATAGGGTATAGTGGTGGCAAGGATAGCACCGCCACTCTACAGCTGGTATGGAATGCGATCGCAGCTCTGCCACCAGAACAGCGAACTAAGACTATCTATGTCATCACTACAGACACCTTAGTAGAGAATCCCATTGTTTCAGCTTGGGTTCGCAATTCCCTAAAACAGATTAAGTTAGCGGCTGAAGCTCAAGGATTGCCCTTTGAACCCCATCTCTTACAACCGGAGGTTAAAGAAACCTACTGGGTAAGTTTAATTGGCAAAGGTTACCCAGCTCCACGGGGAAAATTTCGCTGGTGTACGGAACGTTTGAAAATTAAACCGTCTAACCGTTTTATTCGGAATGTTATCCGATCGAGTGGAGAAGCTATTGTTGTTTTAGGGACTCGCAAAGCTGAAAGCCAACAACGGGCAAGACGGATGAAAAAAATGGAAGCTAAGCGAGTACGTGATCGTCTAACTCCTAATATGAATTTACCAAACTCTTTGGTTTATAGCCCCATTGAAGATTGGCAAAATGATGAGGTTTGGCTCTATCTCATGCAATGGCAAAATCCCTGGGAATACAGCAATAAAGATCTATTTGCTATGTATCGAGGGGCTAGTGCTGATAACGAATGTCCATTAGTTGTGGATACCTCTACTCCTAGTTGTGGTAGCTCTCGTTTTGGTTGCTGGGTTTGTACACTGGTGAGTCAGGATAAATCCCTGACAGCGATGATTGATAATGACGAAGAAAAAGAATGGCTGGAACCTTTACTGGATTTGCGCAAGGAGTTGGAGCCTGGAGAAAACCGTGAGCGACGAGATTTTAGACGTAGCAATGGTAATGTCCAACTGTATGAACGGAATTTAGATGGACAAATTTCTGTTGAGCCAATTCCTGGTCCTTATACCAAAGAAGCACGGGAGTATTGGCTGAGAAAATTGCTTACTGTTGAAACTGACGTTCGTCAGAATTGTCCAGAAAATATGCGGGACATTACGTTAATTAGTCAAGAGGAACTTAGTGAAATTCGTCGCATCTGGCTAGAAGAAAAACACGAATTTGATGACAGTTTGCCCCGTATTTATCAAGAAGTTACTGGCGAACCCTTCAAAGACATCCGTCCTGGCGCTGAAAACCGTCTGCTTGGTGGTGATGAGTGGCAGGTCTTAGAAGAAATCTGTGACAATGATGCTATGCATCTCGAACTAATGGCAAAACTGCTAGACACAGAACGCCAGTATGTGACTAGGTCTCGTCGTATTGGTATCTATGAGGCTTTGGAGCGGTGCTTTGATACTAGTTCTCGGTCTAAAGAAGATGCGATCGCTAATGCTCACTTGAAACGAGATTTAAAAACAGCTGCTGATGAAGGGGATGTTGACACTGTCAAGCAGCTGGCTTGGGCAAACTTGAAATTTCCAGTCAAAAATTCGTAATCATTTAAACTAGAGTAATATCAGGTTCGGATAATTAGTTATAAAAAACTTTATCCCTTGAAACCTTAGAGGATATCTGAAAAGTTTTTTTATACTGAGTTTTGCCCCCCTAGCCCCCCAACTTTGGGGGGAACAAGAGTCAATTTACTTCTAAAAGTCCCCCGCCCCCCTAACCCCCCAATTCTGGGGGGAATTAGCGGATGCTTCGCTTTTTTACAGATGGGGATTTAGGGGGCTTAGATGTTGCAAATGAGACTTCTCAGACCACCTCTTACTCTTTTACTTCTGCCTTCTGCCTTCTGCCTTCTGCCTTGCTTTTGCGCTTAGTATAAGTATTCAACCGGACATGATATAACTTATGATACAGGCTTTGGATAGATTTCATCAGATATTAAATTTCTGGTTTGGTAAGCCGGACGAACCCGATTATGGCAAATCCCGAAAAGTCTGGTTTACTAAGAACCCAGACTTTGACCAAGAAATGCGTTCGCGTAGCGTGACCTTCGGTCAATCGCGTTTCCTCGACATCTATCAACAGGCGGCGGCTGGTGAGTTAGATAACTGGCAAACATCACCCTATAGCTGCCTAGCGCTAATTATCTTACTTGATCAGTTTCCTCGCAATATGTTTCGGGGTCAACCCCAAGCTTTTGCTACTGATTCCAAAGCATTGTCTACTGCCCAGTATGCTGTTAACCAAGGCTTTGACAAAGAACTGTTACCAGTCCAGCGTTGGTTTATCTACTTACCATTTGAGCATAGTGAAAATCTCGAACATCAGCGCTACTGTGTTGAATTATTCTCGACTCTTAAAGATGATCCCGATAGTGCCAGTACCATTAATTATGCCTATCGTCATCTAGAAGTGATTGAACGTTTTGGTCGCTTTCCCCATCGCAATAAAATCCTTGGTCGGGTTAATACTCCAGAAGAAGAGGAATTTATAAAGCTGCCCGGTTCATCATTTTAGCGTTAATTATTTACAGTTAAGTAGTCGGACAAAAGTCAAATTAACTGTTGAAATAGGGAGCAGGGAGCAGGGAGCAGGGAGCAGGGAGCAGAGATACTTTTGCAAACTTTATATAAGTTAATATAGTGAGGTTTATTTTTATATAGGTACTTAATCATTGAGATTTAACGGTAAACGATTAACAGCAAATATAACGTTTATCATAGTTATGAGGTACACATACTTTTTTCTCTTTTCCCGATTCCCGATTCCCGATTCCCGATTCCCGATTCCCGATTCCCGATTCCCGATTCCCGATTCCCGATTCCCGATTCCCGATTCCCGATTCCCGATTCCCGATTCCCTGTTCCCTGTTCCCTGTTCCCTATCAAATTCCTACTTGATAAATCCTGTGATTTTCCTTGAACTTGTCCTAGAAAACTTTGGCCCCTATCTGGGGCGTCAGGTGATCAATCTCTGTCCAAAAAGGGATGATAACTCTCGACCTATTATTCTAGTCGGTGGTATGAATGGTGGCGGTAAAACCACTATGATGGATGCGATTCGTCTGGCTTTATATGGACACCGCGCTCAATGTTCCACCCGTGGCAATTTGAGTTACAGCGACTTTCTAACTCAGTCAGTCAATCGCAATGCCTTACCCATTGACAACACCCGAGTGGAATTAGTTTTTGAACATATCGATAACGACCAGCCTATGGAGTATCGGATTGTACGCACTTGGACAAAAAAACCGAAAGATGGTAAGGATAACTTAGGGATTTTAGAGGGAGACTGGCTGGATTCTGCCCTAACCAATACCTGGGACGAGTACATTGAAAATCTGTTGCCCTTAGGAATATCAAACTTATTTCTTTTTGATGGGGAACAGGTTAAAGAACTAGCAGAAGTGGAAGCACCACCCCCAGTTGTTGTGGAAGCGATTCGATCATTACTTGGTCTAGAACTTGCTGACCGCTTAGCCATTGACCTTGATATTTTAGTGACGCGCAAACGCAAATCTATGGCGAATCAACAGCAACTTGCTAATTTAGAAGATATCGAAAAAAAGCTTTCCTCTCAACAATCAGACTATGAGCTAGCTAAACAAGAGTTATGTAGTATTCAAGAACAGCTAGAACAAACCAGGGAAAAACAGCAACAAGCGTTTGATAAATTTGTCTGTGATGGTGGTAAAATAGCAGCCCAACGGAACCAACTAGAGAGTCAACTAAATCATTACAATACTAAAGCTGAACAAATTCGTGAACAGATGAGGGAATTAGCAGCTGGTATTTTGCCTCTATCGTTAATTGAACCCCTACTCAACCAAGCCCAAGCTCAAGCAGAAAAAGAATCGCAGGCATCACAGGCCAAACTAGCTAGAGATATTTTACAACAGCGTGATCAACGTCTGGTAGATTTATTGAATTCCCTGAAGTTGCCTGCTAAAAAATTTGATAAAATTAAAGTGTTCTTGGAAAAAGAAAATCAACAAATAGAGCAAGAGGTTGGAGATGGTCAAGACGCTTGGTTAGGAGCTGAGGAAGAAATGTTTCATTCCCTAACTAATCTACTGACTTACTACCAACCAACTCAAAAGCAATTAGCTGAAGAGCAATTAGCTAAGCGCAAAAATATGGAAGGAGATATTAATGCCACTAAACGACAACTAGCAACAGCTGCTCCTCCTGAATCCTATCAAGAACTCGAAGATGCACTAAAACAGGCACAAACGGAATTGGCTCAAGCTCAAGCAGCTTACGAAATCGCCAAGCGCCGCTGTGATAAATTAGGATATGCGATCGCACAAACCAAAAAAGACTTAGCCAGGTATGGTGAAGAAACTATCGACCGCAAAAATGATCAGCATATGCTTGCCGCATCTGCGAGAGTCCAACAGAGCCTTAAGGTTTTCCGGGAACAGTTAACTCTCAGAAAACTGAATAAATTAGAACATGAGGTAACTGAATGCTTCCTCTATCTCCTCCATAAATCTGACTTAGTCCATCGAGTTGCTATCGACACCAACAGCTTCAGCTTATCCCTGTACGACCTACAAGGAAAACTTGTACCGAAACATCGTCTATCCGCTGGGGAAAAGCAATTATTAGCGATCGCATTATTGTGGGGACTCGCCCGTGTTTCTGGACGTAATCTACCCGTAGCCATTGATACCCCCCTCGGACGATTGGACTCCTCCCATCGCAGCAACCTAGTATCCCCTTACGATTTTTGTGATTTTTCATCAAAAATAGAAAATAGAATTTTTTTCATTTTGTCAGACTGTCTACATCATAAATAAAGTATTAGATCCTTTTTGGACTCATTTTGAGACCATTCGACAGAATACAGGACACTTCTGAAAATGTACCGGAGAGG
>NZ_JAAHIG010000010.1:0-90713 GCF_010692305.1 Moorena sp. SIO4G3
ATAAAGTCATCGGTCGGATTGCTGGGAGTGCCATTATTATTAACTACAGCACTACCATTACTGGGATTACTAACAATCGCGAGAGTCAGGGAATCTCCCTCAATATCCGAGTCATTCTCTAAAACATTAATACTAACTTCTGTATCTTCATCAGTCGTAGCACTATCATCTCCAGCTTCCAGTGCATCATTAACGGGATTAATAGTAAGATTAACCGTAGCTGTGTCAATACCACCATTCCCATCATCCACTTGATAGGTGAAACTGTCATTACCGTTAGTGTTGGGATTGGGAGTATAAGTAATAAAGTCATCGGTGGTATCGCCTTGAGTGCCATTATTATTAACTACCGCATTACCATTACTGGGATTACTGACAATTGTTAGACTCAGGGAATCTCCGTCAATATCAATGTCATTGTCTAAAACATTAATATTAACTGGGATATCTTCATTACTTATGGCACTATCATCTCCGGCTTCTGGTGCATCATTAACAGAAGTAACGGTAACGTTAACAGTAGCGGTGTCAGCAGGGTTAACCCCATCATTTAACTGATAAGTAAAACTGTCCGGTCCATTGTAGTTGGGATTCGGAGTGTAAGTAATAACGTCATCGGTTAGATCATCAGGGGTACCATTGTCATTTACTACTGCACTGCCATTACTAGGATCACTAATAACCGTTAGAGTGCTGTCTCCCTCAGTATCCGTGTCATTATCTAATACGTTAATGTTAACTGTTGTATCTTCAGTGGTAGTGGCAGTATCATCGACAGCTACCGGGAGTTCGTTGGTCAGGTTGAATTCAATATAGTCAAATCGGATGAATTCTTCACCATCAGCGGTACCTTTAACCTCGATCAAGTCTCCATTACGGATAAACGTGCTGGGGCTAATTTCCAAAGCGACGAAACTCAAGGCTTCGGGGATACCACTAGCAGTAGAGGTAGGATTATTAAGAGTGATGGTGGGAAAAACGGTACTGCCAATGGTGACATCGATTGAGCCTTCTCCATCTATTTCGTCAAAGGTGCCAATGATTACTTCATAGGTACCAGTGGGTTGATTAAAGCTTGTGCTAGCAGTACCAGGGGGGAAAGCAGTATTATTAACCGCATCAAATAGAGTGATTACTGCGCCCCCGGAGGCATCAGGATTACTAGTAGTTACAAAGTTAGTTATACTAGAAAAATTTTCGGCTTCAATTCTCGTCATAGTGTTGTAGTCTCCAACCTTTATCTGTGTTTAAAGCTATGGTAATTTTATTTAGGAAGTTTATTTGGGCAGCAAGTAATACCCTAGCAATTCGATATCCACTCAAACCCCATGATTCCGATACCCTTTACAGAGCCATGGGCAAGAGTAGAATACTATGCTAAACGTTCACCAAAGCACCGATTATTACAGCTAATCAAAAATCTCATAAATCTGCCGCTGTATTAGTTACACAGTTTTGAATTTCCGTGTTTTCAAACCTATCGCTGAGGACGTAGATGCTCCCCCAACATTATTTTGTTGAGATAGTCTGAGCACTATACTATAGTCTTCCACCAAGAGCTTTAGTTTTTGCGGTCAAACAATTCCTTTATTTATTGATGACATGAATTGGATACTATGTCACCATTAATTTTTGTAATTTTATCAAATCTTTATCCTATTGTTACTGATATGATAATTGCTCAATATTTTCGATTACTAGAGAATAATTAATGCGTTCGCTTTTAGCGCGGAAGCTGAGGCCGTAGGCCACGCTTTGCGTTCGCGTAGCGTCGGCTTTGCCGAAACGCTTCCGGAGCGCTGCGGTTAGGGAATAGGGAATAGGGAATAGGGAAAAAGAGGAAAGTGTCGGGAGATGGTCAGGGAGATGGGGATTTTAGATAAGCAACTGGCTTCCCAAGACCGTGCTAGCTCGCTGCATCCCTTCGTCCCTTTAATTTTTAAACACCATTACATCCATTCCTATAATTCTACGGGTATAAACAATCAATCCCCAAAATCTCCTTTATAGATACTTTATATAAGTCTTAAATTTGTGATTACAAAATACATATAATTATCCAGAAAATAACTAATATAAAAATATTGAGTTGATCTTTCATCGAAAACTAATCCATTAGGTTAACCAACCATAGATTTTATTATAAGCATTACTTATACAAGAACTCTACTTTGATGATTATTTAATAACGCCTCCTACTACTTATAGGATTTGGATTGATAGCGCTTACAGTGATATAATTTCGAATTCAGTCTTGAATAAGTTATGAACAAAAATTATTAATTTCTAAATCTTGAAATTTTATAAATATTTAAAATTGATGGCTATATAGCATTTCTATCTGGGTTGTAAACAAACTTCTTTCCCTAAAAGGCCTATGGCCTATGGCCTATGGCAAGAGTAACCCACCCCTACTGCTCCCAGGAGGGGAAAGAGATACGTAGTTTTATTTTATTAAAAAAAAATACCTCCTACGTTTACATATCAAATACAAACGCTATATAAGGTTTCTATATATAAGCAATCAGCTAACGCCCTTAGCGCGTTAGCTGATTGCCCTTGGCTAAATACTTAGGTAATTTTAAATTAGGTAATTTAAATTTTGTATTTTAAATTACGTATTTCACACATAACTTTGCCAACTGGTATCGGTTAGTGGATCAAGCTTCTCCAGGCGATCGAACCCATTGGCATTCATCAGCCAGACACTATTTTGTCCATCGTCGAGATTGCGCCAGAGGATATCATCGAAACCATTATCATCGATGTCGAGGGTGCCATGGATTACCTCCTGACCACTACTGATTGGTGAGGAGATCAACACTGATTCAATGTACTGAGTCCCTTCCATCCTCCAATAGTAAATAGTTTGGTCTTGAGTATTGCGCCAAATAATATCCCCATCACCATCTCCATCCAAATCTCCCGCTGCCCTCATTTCCCAAATACTAGTGACTGGTTCCGATTTAATCAACACCTCCTCAGCCACAGTGGTGCCATTCATTAACCAGACTTTATTTTCCCCAGTGGAGGTATTGCGCCAGAGAATATCCTGTTGTTGATCACTGTTAAAATCTTCGGTGCCACGAATTTCCCAGTCCAGGTCTGGAGTTGGGGTTATGGACACTGAATTTTCAAACACCGATCCTGCCATCAACCAGATGCCAGTTTCACCAGTAGAGGTATTACGCCAGAGAATATCCTGTTGTTGATCACTGTTAAAATCCCCTGCACCCTGCATCTGCCAGGGACTGTCGGCTGGTTCTGTTGGTGAAGGAATTGTCACGGCTTGAGCTAAGTCGAGACCATCCATCAGCCAAGCACCATTGACTCCGGTCTCCTGATTACGCCAGAAAATAGTCACACTCTCGGTGATCGTGGATTGGTCATTGTCGGTAATGGTGAAAGTGGCACTGGGAGTCTGACCTAATTGATAGTTGGGACTATTCTCAAGGGTAATAATGACAGTTTCTTCCCCTTCTACTAGACCATCGGCGATTGGGGTAAGCTTGAGATCTACTGACTGCTGACCTTCTGGAATAGTAACGGTACCAGTTAGGATGGGCTTGTAATCTGAGGGGCTAGCGGTGCCACTGACCGTGTAAGTTACCTCTAGGCTTTGACTAATGTCTCCGGTGCGGCTGATGGTAATACCACCACTTTTTGGCACAGTTTCGGCTAATGTGCCATCAGTAGGGATAATGGTAAGTTCAGGAACATTAATAACTGGATCAGCTAACGGTGCTGGTGTTATTTCAATAACGTCGATCCGTGCTAGTTCATCGGTTTGATTCCCCAAACTATCCGCCACGGCAGAGATTTCAATCTGATCCCCTGGAGCCAGTGTTACGTTTTCAAAGACCGGATTAGGATTGGATAAACCATCAAATATAGAACCAGTCAACCCGATATAATTACTAGAGCTGGGTATGTCTATGGGTGGATTGCCCTGTTCTCCGGGGTTTTTATTGAAAATATATCTACTAATTGGGATATTGTTGACACGAAGTGTCAGGGTAGATCGGCCATCTAATTCATCAAAATGGGCAATATTAAAATTATAGTTACCAGCAGGACCGTCAGCTTCTGTCCAGGTTAAACGAATGAATCCTGGTTCAGTAGTATTGGTTTTGGAAATCTCGATAGCTTGGCCACCGGAAGCAATGTCACTCTCAAAAACTATGTAGTTCTCTAGACTCAGCCTAGTTGTGTCTTCTGCCTCAAATTTTGGCATAATTACTATTATCCTCTACTTTTTAGGGAATAGGGAACAGGGAATAGGGAACAGTAGAAAAGAGATCAGAGTAGTTTTTGGGGTTATGGAAAATCAGTATTGGAGTTTATAGTCTATAGCAAAGGGAGTAGGGATTAGGGGGGAGCATGTCACTTATGCAGAACATTTGTACGCTTATCTGGGTAATGGGTAATAGGTAATGGGTAATAGCGATGCAGCGCGGTCTTGGGGGTTTCCCCCATGAGCGACTGCATCAAGACGGTAATGGGTAATAGGTAATGGGTAATAGGTAATGGGTAATAGGTAATGGGTAATAGCGATGCAGCGCGGTCTTGGGGGTTTCCCCCATGAGCGACTGCATCAAGACGGTAATGGGTAATAGGTAATAGGGGGAGCATGTCACTTATGCAGAATATTTGTACATTATCTATAGCCCCCTCATGGGTTTAAGCTTGCTCTCATGGTACATAGTACTAATGTTTCAGCAACGCAAGACCTGCTCCCGGATTAGGGAGTAGTGAACAGCAGATATGGGTACAAAAATTATCACACTTACTACAGGAATTGCTAACTACAAATTACTAGATTGGATCTGACAATTTTTGTAATCGAAATCTTGTTCACTTTCACTTAAGTAACTATATTGCTTATGATTGAACAATAGCTAAAATTAGATTTTTATAGTAAGTCTATGACTTGTTATTGATAAGCACAAATAACCATTACTATAGATGACATAATTATGAGTAAATGTCACTATAAAATTACTTACTTTATTAAATCTTTACAGTTTTTTTTCCGGATTCTTTAATAGTCTTCACGTTTAGATCTCTCGTTTAGATCTCTATAGGTTGGTGACAAGAGAAGGAAAACGCCCAAGAGGCAGAGTTCAGGAAGGTAGCAAAACACTATAGACTTTACGGCAGTGTTCAATTGAGTTTGTGTTAAATCCCAGACTACCGGAATTGATATCTATCAATTATCATAGCTATGAGGTACACAATTTATATATTTTAGGGAATAGCGGATATGGTAACAGGGAAAATTTAATAGCGATTTGGTACATCAATACAGGGAATCAATGTCAATGAAAATGTACCTCATAACTGCGAAAAAAGCTAGAATGGGCTGATGTAAGCTATCAGCTATGACCTATCAGCTAATGCCCGTAGCGCATTAGCTGATACCTGACGTTGTTTACTTGATCTTGTGAGCAACAGGCGTTTCTTGCTGCCTTCTTAAAGGCTAATGTCCTACTGATTCTGAGTAATGGGCTGCTGCACACAGTTGAGCATACGCAGAGTAGCAGCAGCGGCATAGTTCCGGCGTGCTTCAGAATTGGGGAAGAAAGCGTTACCCCTTTCGTTTAGGGGAGATGCCACTTGGCAGTAGCCAGACATTTCAGAAATCAGAGCGACAGCCCAGTGACCTTCAGTGTCGGAAAATTGTGTGACTGACCCATTAGAAACGAGTACCCCTGGCTGCCCTTGGAGGCTTTTGGCAAATTCAGCAGCTTTTTTTTGTACTGCCATCAATTCGGCGCGAGTTACGGACTTATTTGGTCGAAAGGTGCCATCAGGATAGCCACTAACAATGTTGTTGTCCCTCGCCCATTGAATTTTGGCAGCACTCCAGCGCCCAGCCTCAACATCCTGATAGGGCCGCCCTGATGCTTGAGTGGGGACAGTAATATTAGCACCTGGCAGTTTACCTAAGCCTTCAATGACCATAGACACGAGTTGTTCTCTGGTTAGAAACCCTTGAGGTCTGAAGGTATTGTCCTGAAATCCAGCAATAAATCCCATTGCTACAGCTTTTTCAATTTCTGAGGCATAGACATCATTAGTAATATCCCGAAATTTAGAAGTTTCCCGTGGCGGAAGTGGGGGAAGGTCGGATGGATCACTACTTCCTGTGTTACCTAGGGGTGAATTAGTAGCAAGGTAGACGTGACCTAGCTCTTTGCCATTGAACATTCTCTTGGCAAATTCCCAACCGGGCTGCAGAAAAATTTTCATAAAGCCCTGGCTAATACCACCAGTTCTGCCGATGATGACTTCAGGAGCTTTACGATCAAGACGGTGCTTACCCACTAGCAACAGTTCACCATTACGCTCAACAATGCTGAGGATGTAATCGAGTCCTAGATCTTCACCAGCCATGCGCATGGAATAGCCATTGCTATCAGTACTGCGTCCGCAAATGCCAGTAAAGTCAAAGTTCAACAGCAGTGGGTCTACGATCACTGGGTTAGTACCACTTTCGCTCCAACAGGCTCGCTTGTTGGATTTTTGTTCTATGATCAGCAGTTGATGAGAATTTGCCCCAAAGGGTTGAGCTACAGCAATAAACTTGCCTTGTTCAACTTGTTTTTGCTCGAAGGTCGCGGCGGAGGTTTGGTTGCCAAGACTGATTGCTGAGAAGGCAGTGGCTAGGGCAACGGTGGCGAAGGTGGCTAGTTTTTGTGGTAATTTTTGTTTTAAACAATTTTTCATGCTACTTACCTCTCTCTTTCAGCATCTGTACTGAGCTTTTAAGATTTGTCAATTTTAAGACAACTGCTTCAAGCTATAATGATTAACTTTTAGATTAAATGTTTCTGGTTCTAATTGTTTAAGTTTTATTTTTGATTCATGAAATTTGAGCAAAAGTAGCTAAGGATACATAAGCTATCAGCTATCAGCTATCAGCTATCAGCTATTAGGCGCTTTAACTGCACGGGGTCGGATGAGTAAAAGGAGCAGGGTGCATCTCCTAAAAACTGTTTGACCTGGTGGGTGGAATGGGCATCAGGCGTGGAACGGGCATCTTGCCCGTTTCATCCCCAGGCGGATTGTCCCAACACTGGCTACCGAGAAAATGAGGGTGAGTCCGTCCCTGAAGCAGCACTAGCAACTACCTACCGTTGATTAGCTGACGGCTGATAGCTGAACGCGCACGCGTGCGCGTAGCGCATATACTTACCTAAATATCAGTGTGAAGCTGGCGAAACTATCACAAGGTTTTCGAGCCTGAGGGTGATCTCTAAGCATGATGGGATCAAGGCTAAAAATCCGTCGGAGGTCGCTAGGATGTTATTTAATATTGCTGGTGTAGGGACTGGGTTAGGAATTCTAACCCTATTGGTGTTTGGGCTGTTGCAATGGTTGCACATCAGTACTGGTCATTTCCTAGATTGGGTGATTGGTGTGGCTAGCTTTTGGTGGCTGTTGGTGATTGTGACAGTTCCGTGGAATGTCCACTTGGAAGCTAGGGAAGTTTTAGCAGAGGGGTCGGCTTCCAGGGCAAATGAGATTGCGGTTGACCCGAAGCAATTAAACTATGTGGAAATGATAGCTAAGCGATCGCTAACTGTTGCAATCGCCCTTCACGTCTTATCTGCTGTGGGTTTGTACATCCTTGCTGCTACTGGGATTAGTGCTGTGGGCTACGTCAGTTCCGGAGCAGCTTTGCTTTTAACTGCTTTGCGTCCAGCGGTACGTTTTTACCAGTATTTAGCAGCCCGATTAAGGATGATCCGGCAAGAGTTTACCTATCCTCGCCGAGATGTAATGGAACTACGGAATCGTTTTGAAGCTCTCGAAAGAACTGTCAAAGGTCTACAAGAGCAACTAGACCCACAAGAACCTTACTCTTGGGTGGCAACCCATCAGCGTTACTGGGAAGAGACTCGCAAAGGCTTAGCCCAACTTGAAGCATCAATGGCACAACTGGAAGCTCATAACAATGCAGAACACCAGCGTTTAGCTCGGGATTCTGAAAATGCGATCGCGCAATTAACTGCAGATAGTCAATTCCTGGATCATGTTCGAGAAATTATCCGATTTTTCAAGACAGCTTAGCTGTCCGGCAAAAGAAGCCCCACACCTAATGCGCATTAGGTGTGGGGCTTCTTTTGCACAAGATAATGTAATAGGGGAACAATTACGATTTGATATTGTCTATAATAAAGGAAGTAGGAAAGACAAATGAAGAGCTAACCGCCACCTACTAACTGAAAATAACTGAAAAACATAATTTTTTTGTATTGTTCCGGTGGGTCGGGGCATCCCGGAGACGAAACCTTAGAAGAGCGATGCAGCGCGGTCTTGGGGGTTTCCCCCACTCGCTATTGCATCAAGACAGGGTCGCCTTAATCATAAAGTTTTAACCCTTTTATCCATAGCCGACTAACCATAAAGGCGACCCTCTTTAAGCGGTAACTTCTGACCGTGTCGTCAATAAAGCAAGCCTACGTATCCGTTCGCGCAGCGTCGGCGAAAGCCGATACCGTTGGGTGGAGTTGGCAAGAAGCCCACACTGTAATCTCTGATGAGCGTGTGGGAGTATGTCACTAGTTAAAGAGTTGCTTGAGTTGGAATCAGGAATCAGGAATCGGGAATCGGGAATCGGGAATCGAGAATCGGGAATCGAGAATCGGGATCAAAGCAGGTTAGATGATTCATATAAACGCCTGATAACGGCGATAATTCGCTTGCCGTAATCTAAGTCAGCTGACCAGCGCCCACTGAGCTGTTCCACTAAGGGAGCAATCCCTCGGGTAACGAAGCGAAACCGGGGATCGACCAAGGGTTGGACTAGGGGTTCCTGACTGGCGTAGGCTTTCAAGTGTTGGATATGAGCACGGACTCCAATTCTAGCGCTAGGAAAAGTCGCTTCTTCGTCACTAGTCACTGCTCCCAAACCACCAAAATTATTTTGCTCAGGTCTAAGGCGATCGCTAAAGCGTAGGAAGTTAGTTTCTACACAAGCTTGGGCAAAGGCAATGTCATAGTTGACTCCCTCCACTGAGGCTTCTTCTCGATAGAGCCTAGGTAGGTCAGGAAACTGAGTCAGGCCGTTCTGATTATTGTTTTTAAGAAATATCTGTAACTGGACTTCGGAGGTGCTACCATGACCCATAATCCGGTCAATCAGACCTGGACAGATTTTCTGGGAAATTGAGCGCAAAATCACAGTGCGGGTGGCAGCATCCCAACCGACGAAGATGTTATAATCTCTTAGTTCAATGGCTTTAACATACACGACTCCCCGATATTGCACACGACGGACATTGTCAGCGGTGGTCAAATCGACTCCTAGGCGATCGGCTAGGTCAATGGGAATGTAAGAATTGCTATTGATTAGAACACCTCGATCATCGTAAGTCTGATTATTGATTTTAATATCAATGATCGGATAAACGGGATTGAATTGATCGGGTGGCTGTTCACCAGAAATCAAACTACTCCATTGGGCCAGTCCATCAACTATGCCTAGGGCCATGTCACGACGTCGATTCTGGAGCAGAGCACGGTCTTGGGGATTAGTCAGAAAGCCAACTTCGAGCAGTAGAGAGGGCAGGATAACATCACGGCAAAAGGCAAGACGCCCAACACCTGAGTCCGTATCGGGTTTTGCTCCTCGATTGGGCAGTTCAGGAAGGCGTGTGATCAAATAGCGTAGCATTAGTTCACCATGCTTCTTGCGCTCAGTGTTATTGAAAATGTAGAAGGCAGAGGCACCTCGGATGTTAGGATTGGCAAAGGCATCAGCATGAATCTCTAGCGCTACATCACCAAAACGAGCACGGTCATTAATCCATTGAATTGTCTGCCTTAAACTTAATTCATCAGGAACAGATAATACTTCATACCCACGCGATCGCAATTCTGGCACCACTATATCTCGCAGCCGAATCATTTCTTCGGCTTCTGTTGTCCCACCGGCAATCGCCCCTGGGTCACGACCACCGCTTTCCATGCCACCGTGACCTGCTGAAATAAATATACGTCCCATGTCTTGCTTTTTGCCCTCAGCCCTTAATTGAGCACTTGCTTTTTCCAGGATAAGGATTTACTTTCCCTATGGCTAGGGGAAGTTCGACTGTACAAATCATCCCACCAATAGGGAACAGCAAGGAATAACCAAAGCAACATAGACTGATGAAAAATTAACGATGAATACTATCCTTTAGCAAAGGGAGTAGGGAGTAGGAAGTAGGGAGTAGGGGTAATACAGAGTTGCATTCAAAGAGAGTAGATTGGTTGGATAGGGAGATGGGGAGATGGGGAGATGGGGAGATGGGGAGATGGGGAGATGGGGAGATGGGGAGATAGGGAGATTGGCGGAAGAGAAAGTTGTACCTTTGAGCGCAACTTGGTATAAGAAACTTGAAGGTACCTCATAAGTATGATCAACGCTAGAGATTGAGCAACCTCTGGAAAATAATAGCTTTGAGCAAACTAAATATCAATGGCTAACTATTAATGGCTAATCAAACCTTTGGACTAGACAACCAGCTTAACGACTACTTAAAATCTGTTTCCGTAAGAGAGCCAGACGTTTTGACCCAGCTGAGGGTCGAAACAGCAGAGCATTCCATGGCTAGGATGCAAATAGCTCCTGAACAGGGGCAGTTTATGGCCTTACTAGTGCAGTTGATGGGAGCTAAGAAAACTCTAGAGGTGGGGGTATTTACGGGCTATAGTGCTTTAGCTGTAGCCTTAGCTTTGCCACCAGAGGGAAAGGTGGTTGCCTGTGATATCAGTGAGAAGTATACTGCGATCGCAGGTCGCTATTGGCAACAAGCTGGAGTAGCTGACAAAATTGACCTGCAAATTGCCCCAGCACTGGACACTCTGGATCGGTTGCTGGAAGAAGGACAGGCAGGTACGTTTGATTTTGCCTTCATTGATGCTGATAAACGGAACTACGAAAGCTACTACGAGCAGGCACTGAAACTGGTGCGTAATGGTGGACTTATTGCTGTGGATAATGTCCTCTGGTCGGGGCGAGTAGCAGATCCTGAGGTAGTCGATAACAGAACTGAGGCAATTCGAGCATTTAATCAAAAGCTCTCTCAAGACCAACGGATAACCCTTAGTTTGGTACCGATTGCTGATGGATTGACCCTAGCGCTAAAGAAGTCAGAAGTATGAAGTCAGAAGTAAGAAGTATGAAGTAAGAAGTCAGAAGTAAGAAGTCAGAAGTATGAAGGTAAGCATTCAGCTATCAGTTATCAGTTATCAGCTAATGCCCTACGCGCACGCTACTTGAGGTGCTATCAGCTAATGCCCTACGGGCACGCTACTTGAGGTGCTTTTGAATCAAACAAGTAACCATTCGTTTAATCTCAGTTGAGTCTGCTTTTCGCGTAGCGTGAGCCTTTAGCTGACGGCTGACCGCTAACCGCTGACCACTGACCTCTATGCTTCATTGGTGAGATTATCAAAACAGTAAGGGCAAGAAATCCCTTTGATATATTTAGGGGAATTGAGATCAGCTTGGGAAATTGGATTGCCACAACCGTAGCACATATGGTGGGTTCCAGCTTCCAACCTGTGCTTGAGAGCAATTCGTTGATCGAAAACAAAGCACTCGCCCTCCCATAAACTTTCGTCTTCTGGGACTTGTTCTAAATACTTGAGAATGCCACCTTTGAGATGATAGACCTGTTTAAACCCCTGACTCAACATAAACGATGAGGCTTTTTCACAGCGAATACCCCCTGTACAAAACAGGGCTACTTTTTTGTCTTTGGTGGAATCGAGGTGATGGCGAACATAATCAGGGAATTGTCGGAATGACTCAGTATGGGGATTTTGGGCACCTTTGAAGCTTCCGATAGTTACTTCATAGGTATTGCGGGTGTCAATCAGGACTACGTCTGGATCGGAAATGAGAGCATTCCAGTCCTGGGGGTTAACATAGGTACCTACCTGCTGATTGGGGTCAACCTCTGGCAAACCGATGGTGACAATTTCTTTCTTTAACCGGACTTTCAGGCGGTTGAATGGGGGGGAGTCGGTGTAGGATTCTTTATGCTCTAAGTCGGCCAGACGGGGATCGGAACGGAGAAACGCTAGGACTGAATCAATGGCTTGACGGGAGCCTGCGATGGTGCTGTTAATGCCTTCTGCTGCGAGGAGAATCGTTCCTGTGATGCCTTGAGCTTGACAATGAGCTAGTAAGGAGGGTCGTTTATCGGCAAAGTCTGGCAATCTGACAAATTTGTAAAATGTTGCTACTACCTGGGTCATGATCCGGTTAAGGGGTGAAAATAGTGCTGAGTTTTGAGTCCTGAGTCGGAAAGTGCCTCACTATTTACTATATTGGCGTATGGTAAGACCCCGCATTAACCTGCTATGGTAATAGTACTGTTGCGATGTCTATGGGAAAATTTTTTGGCTATCTTGCTTGACTTTCCACTTGGATGTTGTATAATAACAAAAGTGCAGTTGATTAACTAAGCTTGATTTAGCTTGAGTTGTCATTAGCTGGGGGTATAGCTCAGTTGGTAGAGCGCCTGCTTTGCAAGCAGGATGTCAGCGGTTCGAGTCCGCTTACCTCCACTAGTTATAGGTATTTATAGATTGATGGCGAGGGTGAGCTTTGTAGTAGAAACAAAGTTGTATAACTCCACGACCTGCGGCCAATTCCATGTAGTTGATCAGGTTTTAGAGCTTATTTCTAAAGGTAGTCTAAAAAAATGGACTACAACTCTGGTAAGTCCTTGTAGCTTAGTGGCTTGACTTCCTCTCGCATTTCTCCATGAGCCGCTTTGTCAGAGCGATTGGGAGCTGTTGTTGTTTTTAATGAAATTGCCCCAGGGACAAACCACCTGGGGCAAAGCCTCGTTCTCAACCAGCAAGACTCTTAGAAGGAAAAAACTAGAGCTTTGCTGTCTGAAACCTATGGTTCTAGGAAAGAGTACTTAGAACGGTTTAAAGTCTTGCCCATTGCACTTTTAGTAGTAGCAGACGGGCAACCTGGATTCTCAGGATTAGGCTCTTCTCCCTTACAGACCTCAATAACCGGGACAACATCAGGACCTTGACCCTTGAATGAATACACTTGAGGTGGTGCTTGTGAAACCCTTGCAGCATTATAGGGTCTGCCACTGTCAGGCCCATCACGTTTATCTGTGACAAGGATAGGTCCTAAGACTTCTGCAGGTGTATTCCCGACAACATTAGATAATGTAATTGTGAGGAGTTGATCTGGGTTCAGAGATGGGTCTTCCGAGAAGAAAAGGACGCAGGAGAAATTCTCATTCTGCGCAACATTGCGCAGGTAATGTTGACTTCCCTCAGGAAAGAGGAATAGTTCCCCCGGCCTAACAAAAGCTTCTTCAATTCTCTTTGATTCAAAAAACGTTCCGTTTTCTCCAGTTGGTATACTCTTGGCTGGGACAATGGTTCCCACTTGCCCTAGGCCCTCATAACAATAACCGGCCTCCGCAGAATTGAGGTGCCAGTGGGGAGCGCGAATTCCACCCGGTGCAATAATGAGTTGGCCGACAGCCGCTCCTCCCAGAGCAGGAAAATTTTGCCCGCTAATGGCCGTTAGACTACCCAGATATTCATATTCATGAGAATCAGGACTAAGGTAATAATAGTCTTTTGCAACCACGAAATGCGCGATATTTTCCTTCGGATCGTCTGAGACTTCGTCTTGTGCCTTGAAGCCAGATAATAATTCCAGTCTACTTTTCCTGGGAATTAAACCGCAGCCGCTCATGTCTTGGAAATAACCCTTAGTGAACTCGCTGGGAGTATTGAAGAACAAGTCCCAACCATCTTGGATAGGATAAATTTCTTCA
The DNA here is from genome assembly GCF_010692305.1 of Moorena sp. SIO4G3. Lineage (NCBI taxonomy): Bacteria > Bacillati > Cyanobacteriota > Cyanophyceae > Coleofasciculales > Coleofasciculaceae > Moorena > Moorena sp. SIO4G3. The sequence goes on from NZ_JAAHIG010000010.1 coordinate 13,818, forward strand.
AACACACCGCCTTCGAATTGAGGATCTTCAAAGTGAAACTTGACGTTAGCAACCTTCCCATAACAATCCCGATTCTTAATATATTCTTCATCTATATTTTCCGGTGTCCGATCAACTTTATAGGCCATATTTGGAGCTAGACACTGTTGATCATCAAGGCATGGCGGTGGCGATGGGACTGGCGGTGGCGGCAGTAGCTCTGGCGGTGGCGGTAGGAATGGCGGTGGCCCCGGCGGTAGGAATGGCGGTGGTGCCACCAGTAGCTCTGGCCCCGGCGGTAGCAATGTTAATTGGGGAAGGACAACCTGTTCATTGGAGCTTAGTGTCGTTTCTTGAGCCATTGCTGGTGCAGAGACAGGCCCGAAAGAAATGAACAGTGCTATCAAAACTGTACAAATGAAAACACTACACAGCGATATCATTTGCCCTTTAAAGTTTTGCATGAGAATCTCGCGTTATAAGTAGATTTGATGCATCAAAAAAGATGAACTATACATCTTTCTTGTTGACCCTGGGGGGGTGAGATGTAAGGTAAAATCCTTAGCAATAACTTCAGCCCATAAGTTACTTAAGCTGCGCTTAAAGATACATGCCGTTTTGGGCGCGACCTTAGCGTATTTATAAGGGTTTGAGCTTCATGAAGCGATGCAGCGCGGTCTTGGGGTAAACCCCCATGAGCGACTGCATCAAGACAATCATTCGTAGGGTCAATTTGGGACTGTATCAAGCCATAGATAATTGGCCTCAAACCTCGAAGCCTAATCTAGTAAGCTTTTCATGGCTCATGTCACCCCCTCAGTTGTTGACCAAAATCACTGTACTATAGTATTTTGATTTTTGCAAATGATTTAGGATTGCTATAGATGTATTCTAGTTCACTTTGTTTGACTGGTGTTACTGATTTTCAATCATACCTAGCCTGTACTCCTAACGGTTATAAATAGTGCTATAGTAATACCAGCGAAAATGCGATCGCTTTTTTGTATCTCGTTGACAGGACTAATCACTAATAACCACTAACTCTGATTCCATTCAGAAATTGATTTCTAAAAAATAGACGATATAGTTCGCAACTAGCTGTGGCTCGATTACCCTGAATTATGATCAAACCCAAGCTTTCCAATTTATAAGCAGTGAGCGCTTCTAATTCCACACTTTCTGTGGCCATGACTACTTCCTTAAACGCAGCGACTAGGTCAGTATGAGGTAACAAAGCGGCTAAATAGTAACGCAAATAGTTACTATAAATTCCAGTTTGAGTTGGGGCTTCCTCTAGTAATTTTTCTAAGCTAACATCCTGTTTGCTGAGATGATACAGGGCAAGACGAATTAAACTCGGACAACGACCTACCATAGTCACTAAAGGAGCAAGACGTTTCATGGCTTGGTCACCTTTTGCCCAATCCAAACCATGACGCTGGGCTAAGTCTAGCACTTGCTCATTGGTAAATTCTGGGAGTTTAATGGCTAGGCCAACATTAAAGGGAGACTGATTAAGTTTTAGTGGCACATATACATCTGTAGCATGAGCTATCACCCATCTTACGTTTTGCCAAATTTCCAGTTCCCTACCATCCTCATACCAAGAGCGTAGCAAAGACAGAAAATCCCTAGAAAGTTCTGGATACTCAAAAATTTGATTGACTTCATCTAAAGCAATAACAATTGGCCTATCGACTTCCTCTAGTAAATAGTCTTCAAAGTAAGTGGTGCAACTCACCTTAGAGCCAATGTCAGAATCCCAATAGTGATCGAGTTGGAGGGATAAACCCAATTGCCGAGTGACGTTGGCACAAAACCAACGTAAGAACTTATCCAGGTTGGTGAAAACTTGGGAATCAGCTCGGTGTAAACTTAAAGTAACAGTACGAAAGCCCTGCTTCTTGGCATAAGCTACAATCCTTCGCACTAGGGAAGTCTTTCCTTTCTGTCTGGGGCCTTTAATATGAATCAGGCTACCTGGTTTCCTAACTTCTGCGTAGGTGAGTGCTTCAATAGGAGGACGTTCGATATATAAATTGGAGTTTAGTGGTACCGGTCCACTGGGAAAGTCTAGCTCTGGTACCAGAGCAGGGTATAGGGAATTCCCGAAGCTACTTTTGATCCTGTCGTGATAGCTATAAATCCCTAGAGAGGATAGCTGAGCTCGGGAGTACCGCCTCAAAACTGAGCGGACATTACTTTTGGTAACTTTTTGTTTGAGAGCCACAGAGAGACGTTGCCAAAGTTTGAATCCTACATCTCTAATGTAACTATGCTCATACCCGCAGCTTTCCGCAATCTCAGCGTAAGTCTTACCTTCCCAAACTTCACAGAAGACGGTCTCTTGAAGGTTACTGAAGGAGTAATCGGGCAAAATTGTGTCCAAAACAGCTAGGGCTTCGTCTGCCATCATTGACTAGGTTGAAAGCCAACACACCAAACACTAGCTTTACTTTGACATAGAATTGCCAAAATTTCCGTGCAATCAAGCAATTTTTTCCAATTTTTTACGACTATTACCAGCAGATGCCCCAGTCAAATCTAGGTCAAATTCCCGATTTTTTCAGGCAGACAATTTCCATAGGTCTTCTTTAAAATCAACTCAACAGTTCTTTAAGTCTGGTATCCCAAGACGATTGAGTGATGAAAAAACAAGTTTTCGGAGCAGTTTCAGCCCTAGCATTCGCCGCATCTGTGCTGCCTATAGCCATCCCTAGTCTGGTACCAGCGGCTCAGGCTCAAGCGGGTTTTGTGCCGAATGCTCCCTATGTTGCCAGCGCTGGAATTGCTGGAGCTGCAGGGGATAGGCATTTTATTACCGTTGCTGTGGCTGCGTTTCCAATCAATGCTGTTGTGATTGAATGTACCAATCTGGCTGGTGTTCGTAAAGCAACGGTTACTAATCAGTTTGGTGAGAGAGTGGCAGCAACCACAGCAGTTTCTCAGAGTCCTGAAGGTGGTATGGCTCTTACGGTGACCTTGAATAAACCGGTCAAACCAGGTAATGTGCTGCGCATTGTGATGGATGGGGTAGAACAAAATCGAGAAGGGGGAGCGATGCTTTATCGAGTGTCTGCTCTGACCGACAATATATCCTATCCTTTTCCTGTAGGTACGGCAATGTTGCTGGAGCCGGTCTTGAATGACTAGAGTCCATAGGGTTGAAGGTTGTTTGGTTGAAGGTTGAAGGTTGTTTGGTTGAAGGTTGAAGGTTGTTTGGTTGAAGGTTGAATGTTGTTTGGTTGAAGGTTGAAGGTTGTTTGGTTGAAGGTTGAAGGTTGTTTGGTTGAAGGTTGAAGGTTGTTTGGTTGAAGGTTGAAGGTTGTTTGGTTGAAGGTTGAATGTTGTTTGGTTGAAGGTTGAAGATTGTTTGGTTGAAGGTTGAACGCGCACCCGTGGCCAATAGGCCAAGGTTGTTTGGTTGAAGGTTGAACGCGCACCCGTGGCCAATAGGCCAAGGTTGAATTTTGTTTGGTTGAAGGTTCAATTTTGTTTGCTGATACCTTGCAGCATTAGTATTTTTATGATATAAAATGCGTCAATTCTTCTGACCTATTCCCTGTTCCTTGATCCGAAGTTCCTTTATCCCAAGTTCCCGAATTTCTCTGTCTTTCGATATCCGAGCCAAGTACTTCAGGATTTTTTCAAAGGAGTTAAGCTAGCATCAACCAGATGGACAACTTAAAGGAGAAGTTTTATATGGGAAGCGAAGGTAATCTGATCGAGGCAGCTTGGCAAGCCCTGGAAGATTCGATTATCTATTATCAAGGACATCCCGTAGGCACAGTAGCGTCGAAAGACCCGGATATGGAAGCCCTGAATTATGACCAGTGCTTTACGCGGGATTTCGCGGTGTCGGCTATGGCATTGCTGATGAGGGGCAAGGGAGAAATTGTGCGCAATTTCTTGATCGAAACCCTAGGGCTTCAAAGCCGTGAAAAGCATATGGATTGCTTTAAGGCGGGTCAAGGATTGATGCCAGCCAGCTTTAAAGTAATACATAAGAAGGAACAGGAGTATTTAGGGGCGGATTTTGGGGAACATGCGATCGCACGAGTTGCTCCAGTAGATTCTGGCTTATGGTGGTTGCTGATTTTAAGGGCTTATGTCAAGGCAACTGGTGATCAAGCCCTTGCCCACCAGACACGGTTCCAAGGGGGAATCAAATTAGTTCTAGATCTGTGTCTGACTAAGCGATTTGATCTGTTTCCCACGATGTTGGTGCCGGATGGTGCCTTCATGATTGACCGACGGATGGGAGTTGATGGGTATCCGTTGGATATTCAAGCCCTATTCTACACTGCGTTGCAGGCGGCGAGTGAGTTATTGTTGCCAGAGGATGATTATGTTCCTGTGGTCAAGGAGCGCTTGGGTCATCTGACTTATCATATTCGGAATTACTATTGGTTGAATTTAGACCGCCTCAAGGAAATCTATCGCTACGATGTGGAAGAGTTCGGTGAAGCGGCAATCAATAAGTTTAATGTCTATGCTGACACTATTCCTGATTGGCTAATGCAATGGTTGCCAGATTCAGGGGGATATTTTGTGGGTAACCTTGGACCAGGGCGGATGGATTTTCGCTTTTTTGCCCAAGGTAATTTAATGGCAATTATTACTTCCCTAGCTACTGAAGAACAATCCCAAGCCATTATGGACTTGATCGAGGAACGGTGGGAGGATTTAGTGGGAGAAATGCCCATGAAAGTTTGTTTTCCGGCTTTGGAAGGTCGGGATTGGCAAATTATCACAGGTTGTGATCCCAAAAATACTCCTTGGTCTTACCATAATGCGGGGAATTGGCCGTTCTTGTTGTGGGAATTAGCAGCAGCAGCACAAAAAACTGGCAAATCTGAACTGGCCCGTAAAGCCTTAACCATTGCTTCCCAATGCCTGCTTAAGGATAACTGGCCAGAGTACTATGATGGTAAAAATGGTCGCCTGATTGGCAAGAAAGCCAGGAAAGTTCAAACCTGGACAATTGCTGGATTATTAGCAGCACAACAGTTGATAGATAATCCTGAACATCTTAACTTAGTCAGTTTTGAGGACACTGCTGTGATGATTTGCTCTATGGATATTGCGGAAATTGTTGCCATGAACAAATAACTTTAAATTAATTTAAACTAACTTAATTTAACTTAAACTAAATTAAAATTGGTACTTGGTTAGTACCAATTTTAATTTAACAATTGCCAAAATTACCAAGTACCAAGTACCAATGACTAATGACTAATGACTTGGGACGAGAAATTTTACCAGCAGCAGTTAATCAACCGTTGGGATGCTGCCCATGAGCTCAAAACTACCCCCAGTTGGATCCAGCAATTAGTATGGGCGGCTGACCAATTTATAGTCAACCGCCCCTTAGTAGATGCACCTGATGATAAAACGATTATGGCAGTGTATCCTTGGTTTGGGGATTGGGGGCGTGATACCATTATTACCCTGCCAGGATTGACCCCATAGCTAATCACCTCCAAGCTGCTTGTGTAGGGAGCATTAGTGAAATTTTCGACGGGGATGCCCCCATGACCCCACGAGGGTGTTTTGCCCAAGCTTGGAGTGTAGCAGAAGTGCTTCGTGCTTGGTTGCTGATCTCAAATTGGAATAATTACCCATAAGTGAAGGGCTACAGGGGAATACGGGGACACCTGACAGGGGTAGGTTTTTTACATTTGGGTCGGGAGTCGGGAGTCGGGAGTCGGGAGTCGGGAGTCGGGAATCGGGATAAGAAATTTGAGTGTACCTCGTAATAATTGATAATTGGTAATTGATGATTGGTAATTGATAATTGCTAATTGCTGATTGCTAATTAATAATTAATAATTATTAATTGGTAATGCCTAATTAGTAACTGGTCAAACTATACTTGATGGCATCAACCTTTAACTAACTAACCTTCAACCTTCAACTAACTAACCTTCAACCTTCAACTAACTAACCTTAAACCTTCAACTAACTAACCTTAAACCTTCAACTAACTAACCTTAAACCTTCAACTAACTAACCTTCAACCTTCAACTAACTAACCTTCAACCTTCAACTAACTAACCTTCAACCTTCAACTAACTAACCTTAAACCAAATCACAACTAAGCTAAAAATTTTAAAAGCGATGTAGCTGGCCTGAGTTATGAATGAAGAATATCAAAGACTGGAAGAAGCTCGAAATCACATTATCCAGTGGAAACGCTGGGGGCCTTACCTAAGTGAGCGACAGTGGGGAACAGTACGGGAAGACTATAGCCCGGATGGACAAGCATGGGATTATTTTACCCATGACCAGGCGCGATCGCGTACTTACCGTTGGGGCGAAGATGGTATTTTGGGTATTTGTGATGATCAACAGTATTTGTGTTTTGCCCTAGCGTTATGGAACGGCAAAGACCCGATCCTTAAAGAACGGATTTATGGTTTAACGGGCACTGAAGGTAATCACGGGGAAGATGTTAAAGAGTATTATTTCTATCTAGATAGTACTCCTACCCACTCCTACATGAAGGGATTGTACAAATATCCCCAAGCTGAGTTTCCCTATACTTGGCTAGTCGAGGAAAACCAACGTCGGGGACCGCAAGCACCAGAGTTTGAACTGCTGGATACAGGGGTATTCCAGGAAAATCGTTACTATGATGTATTCCTAGAGTATGCCAAAGCCTCGGCGGAGCAAATTCTAATCCAAATTACTGCCATTAATCGAGGACCAGATCCTGAAACCCTCCATATCCTACCTACTCTATGGTTCCGCAATACTTGGTCTTGGAATGCTAATTCTCCCAAACCCTTAATCAAGGTTGCTAAATCTGATCAGCAATTCAGTGTCCTGGAAGCCTCCCATCCCACATTGGGACAACGCTGGTTTTACTGTGAGGGTTCACCAGAATTATTAGTTACTGATAACGAAACCAATTATCAGCGCTTGTTTGGGGTAGAGAATCAGTCTGCCTATGTTAAAGATGGCATTAACAACTATGTGGTTCACGGTGACAAGAATGCCGTCAATCCTAGCAAAGTCGGCACAAAAGTTGCTCCCCATTACCGATTTACTATTGGTGCTGGGGAGACTCGGGTGATTAAGCTGTGGCTGAGTGATGCTCCCAATATCCCCCAACCCTTTGGCAGTGAGTTTTCACGGATTATTGCCACCCGTCGCTCAGAAGCAGATCAGTTTTACCATGCGATCGCACCACCCGGACTCAATGATGATCAGCGTAATATTCAGCGTCAAGCCTTCGCAGGACTTTTGTGGAGTAAACAGTATTATTACTACAACGTAGAAACCTGGCTCAAGGGTGACCCCAATCAACCCCCACCTCCACCAGAACGCGTCAAAGTCAGGAATCAGCAATGGAATCATCTCAACAATGCCGATATTATTTCGATGCCCGATAAATGGGAATATCCCTGGTTTGCGGCCTGGGATTTGGCATTCCACTGCATCCCTTTAGCAATGATTGATCCAGATTTTGCTAAGAATCAACTTGACTTAATGACGCGGGAGTGGTATATGCATCCCAATGGGCAAATTCCCGCTTATGAATGGAACTTTTCAGATGTTAATCCTCCCGTGCATGGGTGGGCAACCTGGCAAGTTTATCAGCTGGAAAAACAGTTCCATGGAAAAAGCGATCGCCAGTTTTTAGAACGGGTCTTTCAAAAGCTTCTGCTTAACTTTACCTGGTGGGTTAACCGGAAAGATTTCGACGGCAACAATGTATTTGAAGGGGGGTTTTTAGGTTTAGATAATATTGGAGTATTTGACCGCAGTTCAGAGCTTCCAGTCGGCGGGTATATTGAGCAATCTGATGGCACCAGCTGGATGGGAATGTACTGTCTCAATATGCTCACTATTGCCCTAGAATTAGCGTTAGAAAACCCTGTCTATGAAGACATGGCTACTAAGTTTTTTGAACACTTCCTCTACATTGCTGCTGCTATGAATAATATTGGGGAAGATGAGACGCAATTGTGGGATGAAGAGGATGGCTTTTTCTATGATGTGCTCCACTTACCTAATCAGGAACAATTGCGCCTGAAAGTACGCTCCATGGTAGGATTAATTCCTCTGTTTGCTGTCACTACTATAGAACCAGAGACGCTCAATAAACTTCCGAGTTTTAAAAAACGATTGGAGTGGTTTATTCAACATCGCCCTGATCTCAAACGCAATGTTGCTTGTATGGAAACTAAGGGAGTAGGCGAAAAGCGGATGCTTGCTCTATGTTATCTGACTCTTGGAAAAGTGGTAGAAAGTGATAAATTCCGCCGCATTCTGAGCAAGTTATTGGATGAAAATGAGTTTTTAAGTGACTATGGTATCCGAGCCATTTCTAAGTTTCATAAGGATAATCCTTATCGATTCTATGTCAATGATCATGAACATCGTGTAGACTACGAACCCGCTGAATCTAGTAATGGGTTATTTGGGGGAAATTCTAACTGGCGTGGTCCAATTTGGATGCCCCTTAACTATCTCTTAATTGAATCTTTGCAAACGTTCCATTACTATCTAGGAGATACGTTTAAAGTGGAATGCCCTACAGGGTCAGGTAATCTGATGACCCTTGGGGAAGTTTCTGTAGAACTATCCCAGCGTCTGATTCGGATTTTCCAGAAAAATCAATCCAGTCATCGTCCTATTTATGGCAAAATTACTGAATTTAAAACTGATCCGAATTGGGACAATTTAATTCTGTTCTATGAATATTTTCATGGCGATAGCGGCTTAGGAATTGGAGCAAGCCACCAAACTGGTTGGACTGGATTAATTGCCAAACTGATCCAACAATGTGCTGACTATAGTGAGTCTAAATGATTTCTGGACAATACTTTTATTTAAGACGTCAGTGGTAGGGTGCGTTATTAACCCATCCTACCGGTATAGTTATTACATAACTCTGGCTCAATTAAGTAGGTGGGCATAAATAAACGTTAAATTGTGCTACGGTGCTATAGTGCTATAAGAGCTCATTGTCTAACTATGAAAACATTAAGTAACTTCATTTGTGTCGTAGTAATTTTTGTATTATTTTTGTTGACTTTCCCTCAAAGCAATCTCGCATCATCATCTTGTCCAGTAGAAGGCCAAACCATGTCTAAGGTTGAACTCTATTTTGGTTTAAACATCCCTGGTGGCGGAAAAGTGGAACCTCTAGTATGGCAAAAGTTCCTTGATAATGTAATAAGCCCTCGATTTCCAGATGGGCTAAGCATTGACAAAATATCAGGACAATGGCGAGATGCTAAAACAGACAAGACAATACAGGAGGAGTCCCGTATGGTGATGATCCTTTATAAGCGCTCTGCAAAGGCAGAGCAAGCTATTGAAGATATCCGTGCCGCCTATAAGTCACAATTCCAACAAGACTCAGTTATGCGTCTTGATGAGATAAACTGTGTCTCATTTTGAATCGATGGTACATCTGGACAGGATATAATTCATTGAAACTAGGGTAAGCGCAAGAAAAAATTGCCCATAATGTGCATTGGATGGATATCGGTTGATCGTGGCTCGAAACCCCTATAATCTAGTAGAACTGTACTCGCAATAGAATTAATTTGTTGAGAATGGCGCGGTTTTTTTATCAATAAGCCTAGGCTTATTGATTCTTGCGCTTACCCTGTCATTTAAACTTTGCTATTGTCAACGTCTATGTCAAGTTTCATTGCTAAAATAACAGATTGGTTGAATCGGATTCCAGGGCGTGGTTACTTATTGATCGCTATCCTAATTTTTGCAGCAGCGAATTCCGTCATTCGTAAGCTGACTGAACTAGGTGCAGATAATTTAATTGATGGTAGAAATCCTATTTCGTTCTGTAATGTTTTGTTTGTTGGCAATCTTTGCGCGTTGCTAGGGTTGATTGCTATTTATGGGCGACAGTGGAATTTTCGATCCCTAAGACAACTGTCTGGAACAGATTGGTTAGGGTTACTGGGTGTCTCAGTTTTGTCAGGAGCACTGGCACCATCTCTGATATTTATCGCTCTTGAGCGCACTGCTGTTAATAATGTAGTGCTGATTGGACGCATTGAGCCTCCTCTTGCTTTGGCTTTGTCAGTTTTACTTCTCAAAGAACGGGTAAATCGTTGGGTGATAGCTGGTGCGATTGTTTCATTTATTGGTGTCATCCTGACTATTGTGCTTCAGCCTCCCCAGGAAAACATGATTACTATGGCGGGAGGCTTTAGGATTGGTGTCGGTGAATTGATGGCAGCAGCAGGTGCGATCGCATTAGCAATTTCTACGATTATTAGTAAAGTGAAACTGCGCCAAATCCCTTTGGGAATCTTTACGGTGTTCAGAACCGCTACAGGTACAGTGATTTTCTTTGTTGTGGTGATTAAGTTATTTGGAGTAGGTCACTTTATGAATGCTTTCTCACCGTTTGTGTGGCAATGGATGATCCTCTATGGGGCTGTGATTGTAGTAGGGGGTCAACTCTGTTGGTTTAAGGGTTTGAAGACTACTACTGCATCCGATGTTTCTCTGGCCAGTTCCTTTAGTCCAGTAGCGGGCATTTTAGCAGCTTACTTGATTCTCTCAGAAGTACCAACAATAGCTCAGTATATTGGGGGTGCTGTAATTATTTGCGGCATTCTCCTAAATCAAATTGGTATTTCTCGCAAACTTCCTAAAACTGATACTCTAATTGTGAGAGCATCGACTAAAGAAATGCAAGTCGGGTTTAAGGGAGTCTAAATGTAAGCATATGCGCTACGCGCACGCTGCTTGAGGTGCCGTCAGCATTCAGCCGTCAGCCTTTAGCTGAAGCTACTTGAGGTGCAGACTTAAATCAGATTAAATGAAGGTTACCTGTTTGATTGAAAAGCTGTTATCGTAGCTTACCCATAGCCCATAAGCTGATAGCTGATAGCTGATAGCTGATAGCTTAAGTATGAATTCTGGTTAAAAATAAAAAAATGATGTTAATAAAACCAAAATTTAAACGTTGGTTGATTTAACCATTAAATTAAACTTTTTTAAACATTGGATATGGGGAATTTTCAACCTTGACTTACATCAGCATCACCACCGATCGATTGGAACTTATTGCCGGTACACCAGAACTGGTGCAATCAGAAATGACTCCCTCACGGTTTACTGCTTTAATTGATGCTCACATTCCAAAAACTTGGCCCCCAGAAGGCCATCATGCTGGCACTATGGAATTGACTGCACAACGGTTAAGGGAGGGCTCGGATCAGATTGGTTGGTGGTGCTGGTATTTTGTTCTTCTAGACAAGAGCAAAAATGAACGAAAATTAATCGGTATTGGTGGTTTTAAGGGACAAGCTACCCCGGATGGTATGGTAGAAATTGGCTATTCTGTGCTACCAGAGTTTCAAAGGTTTGGATACGCTACGGAAGCAGTTAATGCACTGATTAGTTGGGCATTTTCCCATGTGACAATTGAGGTAGTGATAGCAGAGACGTTACCGGAATTGATTTCATCTATCCGAGTTTTGGAAAAAAATGGATTTATTAAGATTGCTGGAGGGTCTGAACCTGGAGTGATTAAATTTATGCGATTAGCCCGAAGGGCTACGCTACGCGATCGCGTCATGGTTTGGTAAATCTTTAGAAGTATTAACATGCTTATGTTAATAGTTATAGAGTAAGCTATCAGCTTATGCGCTACGCGCACGCTTGGCCTTGGCCGTTGGCCACGCTACGCGAATGGCCACGCTTCGCGAACGCGAACAGCTATCAGCTATCAGCTAATGGGCTACGTGCATGGTACTTGAGGTGCCAAAGGCCAAGGCTTGACCGCTCACAACTGACTACTAAACACTGACTACTGACTACTGATGGCTGACGGCTGAATGCTTACGTTATAGAGATGTCAGTATGGAGATGTCACTATGGAGATATCGGCAAAATTTGCTGAAAGAGTTACCGAGCGCTTGATGGCTGGGATATTAACGTTTCCTGATGGTCAAGCTTGGGTAATTGTAGTTATCTTAATTATGATATATGGTTTAATTGCTTTACCGATTGGTTTACGTAATGGCTTTCTGCAACTAGATCAAAACTTACTTACTATTGATCAATCCCCATTATACCCCTTCTCAAAAACAACTGATCATGATACCCCATTATCCCCTTTATTGAGGGAAACTGATTTAAGTGCGGTTAATGTCAAAACCTCTTGGCCTATAGTGCTAAAGATTATGATAACTGCTCTGTTTACGCCAGCAATAGCTGAGGAAATATTTTTCCGGGTTTTATTATTACCTCATCCCTCAGAAAACCCTTCATTAATTTCAATATTCGCTTGGTCTACAGTCAGTGTAGTCATTTTTGTTATCTATCATCCGCTGAATGCTATCACCTTCTATCCGGCGGCACGGGAAACATTTTTTAAACCTATTTTTATATTTCTAGCCACACTTTTAGGAATTAGTTGTACTATTGCTTATCTTCAAAGTGGCTCCATCTGGACAGCTGTAGTCATTCACTGGTTGTTTGTTGTGATATGGCTGATTTGCTTGGGTGGAAAGAAGAGACTTTTGTAACTTAAGCTATCAGCTATCAGCTATCAGCTATCAGCTATCAGCTATCAGCGTTTTTCATAACTATGAGGTACACAGGTTTTTTTCCCTACTCCCTGCTCCCTACTCCCTACTCCCTGCTCCCTGTTCCCTTTGCTATAGCACTGACGCACTCAGGACTTAGAGAAATTCCATGAACACTGAACTATTTGCGATTATTGCCCTATTTATCCTCGGTTTTGGTTTAATTTCTGGGCGCATTGAGAAAAGTATAATTACGCCACCGATGGCTTTTGTTATCTTTGGACTTTTATTGAGTCCGCCATTATTGGGTTTATTGAATCTGGAGGTAGAGCATGAATTTGTTCGGATAATTGCTGAATTTACCTTAATTCTGGTTTTATTCACTGATGCTTCTCGGATTAATCTTAAACTGTTGCGTCGAGACTACAATTTACCGGTACGTTTGTTAGGTATTGGTCTACCGCTGACAATTATCCTAGGAACAATTGTGGCAGTACTGTTGCTTGGAGGTAGGTTAGAATTCTGGGAAGCAGCAGCCTTGGCAACAATTCTGGCTCCCACTGATGCGGCTTTAGGACAAGCGGTGGTCAGCAGCCCTCGTGTTCCGATTTGTATTCGTCAATCCCTCAATGTTGAAAGTGGTTTGAATGATGGTATTTGCTTACCGATTCTATTAATTTTCCTCTCCTTAGCTGGAACAATGGAAGGAACGGGAACAGCAAGCTTTTGGTTTCGCTTTGCTGCGATGCAAGTGATTCTAGGGCCAATCCTTGGGGTAGCAGTTGGCTATATTGGCGGTTGGTTGGTGTCACAGAGTGTTCGCCGCAAGTGGATTACTCATAGTTTTGAAGATTTATCGGTATTAGGACTGTCCTTATGCGCTTATGCGATCGCAGAATTAGTGGGGGGAAATGGTTTTATTGCGGCGTTTTGTGCTGGCTTAACCCTAGGGAATACGGCTCCATCAATTTGTGATTGTTTGTATGAGTTTGGAGAAGCAGAGGGACAGTTGCTGGTGCTGCTGATTTTTATGATTTATGGCTCAATGATGGTGTTTCCTGCTCTGGATGAGGTGAGTTGGCAGATTGTATTGTACGCCATTGCTACTCTGACCATTGCTCGGATGGCAGGGGTTGCTATTAGTGTGATTGGCATGAAGTTGCGTTGGTATACTATCTTATTTCTGGGCTGGTTTGGACCGAGGGGAGTGGCTTCAATATTATATGGTTTACTAATTTTAGAGGGGGATGGAATTCAGGGTAGTGAAGTGATGTTTAGCACTATGGTAGTGACTGTTTTGATCAGTGTGTTTGCTCATGGTTTAACGGCTTTTCCAGGAGCTAACTGGTACGGTAAGCGTATGGCAAGATTTAAAGCTACCCATCAGATCCCAGAATTGATGCCACGGTCGGAAATGCCTGTTCGTTTATCTTGGCGTAAATGATAGGGAGTAGGGAGTCGGGAGTCGGGAGTCGGGAGTCGGGATTAGGGAGTCGGGAGTAGGCAAGCTAGCAATAGTTTTGGAACTTTGCAAAAGGTCTTATTAGTAGACTACCAAATCTAACAGGAGCGGGATTTATTGTAGCCCTTGAGAAGCACCGAAAATCAGCTAAATAACGTTAAAAATTATTGGGAACAGTATAAACATTATTCAACATTATTCAACCTCCCAACCTCCCAACCTTTAACCTCCCAACCTTCAACCTTCAACCTCCCAACCTTTAACCTCCCAACCTTCAACCTTCAACCTCCCAACCTTCAACCTTCAACCTCCCAACCTTCAACCTTCAACCTCCCAACCTTCAACCTTCAACCTCCCAACCTTCAACCTTTAACCTCCCAACCTTCAACCTTTAACCTCCTAAGCTTGGCCTATTGGCCACGCTACGCGAACAACCTTTCATATCACAAAATTACTAGCATCATGTAGCTCAACAACATCAACATTTTCTAGAACCAGAAATATCTGACTTCCATCTGAGTTAGTATTTAAAGAAGGAAACGGAAATTCCTGTTCTAATTCCCTGAAAACCCCTTGATAATTGCTGTCATCAGAGCCATCTTTGTCAAACAAAATAACAGCATAATTGTCCTCTGAAGCAAAACTCAGAAAGCCCTGATTAATCGCATCCGCATAATTAGCAACTGTAATTCCGTTATTATTAAATAACTCAGTAAGAACAATTTTATCACTTCCCACTTCAAAGTCGGTGATCTGATCGCCAGCATCTCGCTCTGAGGTGTAAACAAACTGATCATTACCACCACCACCAGTGAGCAGATCTCGACCTTGGAAACCAGTGATAATGTCATTGTTATCAGTACCAGTCAGCTTCTCACTACCTGCGGTGCCATTGATAATAGTTGGCTCAGGTAAGGTCAAGGGAGCCAAAATTAGGTCATTGTCGCTAGCTTCCTCAGCAAACTCACTCTTTATCTTTACATCGACAATTGGTAACGTTTCTGTATTCGTTATTTCTGGCGTTAGGTTACCGGATGTAGCACTAATTGGTTCAGTAGACTGGAGTTCAAAGTTACCGAAACTGTAGCTAAGTACCCCTGTTACAGTACCGAGCTCGTCACCCACATTAACCATAGGAGAGGTGCCATTCAATAGAGTGTCATCAATCTGAATTCGCTCTGGATTGAAGTCACCGTCACTAATAGCAATGCCATCACCTGGAACCGCCCAAATTTCACCAAAGCTATTGGTAGCAGAAACCGCTACAGCATTATTGATTTGCACCCGCATCCCTTCTAGGCTTTCGTAGAAGTCAGTTAAATCATCATCATCAATAATTTCTGTAGGTAGTGTACGGTCTTCACCGATAACCACTGCAGTAGGTAAAGGGTTGTTCGATGATAAGACCCTAATATTAGTTAGGTTAGTAATTTGAGTCAGGGTTAAGTCATTGGAACGGTTACTAGGCCGAAATTCTTCGACATCACCACTCACTTGCACTTCGTCACCGATTCTGACTGTAGGAGTAGAATCGGTAAAGACAAAAATTCCGTCTGAGGTGGCATCATTATTATCTCCATAAGGGTCTTGTAGGTAAAAGCCGTTGCTCGCTACCCCAGTCACAATACCTGTAGTGGCGACAGACTGACCAACAAATGGTGATATATGACCTTCACCTTGGATGTCGTATATGGAACGTATGATTAGATTTGTCATATAGCTATCTTTCTGTTTACAACTAACTAGTAATTTCAGGGTGTTGTCTTGGCTTTCAAACCAACGAATCTTTAGCTATTAGCTATTATTTCAGCGGTCACCTATCAGCGTTCAGCGAATCTATGCAATCCCTGATCAATAAACAGAGTAGAGACTTTATCTATTTTTAGATATTCTTATATAGCGTTTATTATTGTTATGAGGTATACAATATTTTTTACCTCTTACCTCTTCGCTCTTCCCTTTTCCCTGCTCGGGAGCAGGTCAAATTTGCTGAAACATTAGTACTATTTTTTAGTAGAGCAAGCTTAAACCCATGAGGGGGCTATAGATAATGTACAAATATTCATCCAGGACTAGCTCCCCTGAAGACCTATTACCTATTACCGTCTTGATGCAGTCGCTCATGGGGGAAACCACGGCAGTTGCTCATGGTTTGAAGTTACCGTAAGATAGTGGAGCCTTATTAACAAATATTTAACCCTTTTCTGCATAACCTGCTAACTATAAAGGCTCCACNAACCAAGTAAGGTTACTTTGGTTAGGAGTAATTTCCCCTACTACTACATTATTAACTCTAACAAATACTCTAGTAGAGGTAAGACCCGAAACACTAAAGATCAAAAAAGCTGTACCCAATGTACGTCATGCCCACCCATGTCCTCCATTTCCTTGAGAGCCTCCTGGAGCCCATAGGCTACCTGTACAGCTTGGGTAAAGGGAGAATAGCCCTTTGCCTGCTCTTGATGATAGGGATAGAGATCTAAGTAAACGCTGCCAGCGGCAGAGGGGCGAGCCTCAAAAATGGATCGCTTTACCAACACAAACGATAGACCAGGCACACCATGCAGACATTTATTCGCCGTTGCCGCACAGGCTTCTAAATTCCAAGGGGCAAACTCAATGGCCTCGGCACCAAAGCTAGAGACACTATCGAGCAGCAGTGCGACATTGTAGCCCTGACACAGTTGACCCAACTGGGCGACATCATTGAGTCGTCCAGTGGTGGTTTCGTGATGAACGGCAATCACATGGGTAATGGCTGAATCCTGGCTCAGGCACGTTTCAACCTCCTTCAGGTTCATGGGCTCGTGCCAGGGGGCAGTGACCACCTCCAGGGACTTACCATGAGCCTTGATCATTGCTGCCATGCGCTCACCGTAGACCCCATTTGTTACCACTAAAGCCTTGCCATCCTGAGGCACAAGGGTTGATAGCATTGCCTCTACGGCACAAGTGCCGGAACCGGTAAGTAAAATAGCGTCATAGTCCTCAGCTGCTGAGGGATACACCTTGGCTAGGCGGGCTTTGATATCTAGGGCGAGCTCAGCAAACTCAGGTTCACGATGGCACAGGTCTGGCTGGAGTAAGGCACGGCGCACGCGATCGCTGAGGGTAACAGGGCCAGGGTTGAGTAAGATCGTCCGGTTCATGTTGATGTAAAGCTTAGAGTTGGGCTAGATTCAGATCGAATCAAGGTGTGATTATCGGGCTTCTATAAACTGCCGTAGACGTTTAGCAACCTCTAGGGGGGTAATGTGGGGCCGAGGTAATTTGTCAGGAATACCAGGCTTAATCTTGGCGTGAATGAACATTAATTGCTCGGATCGGTCTTGGGTCAAAGCTTTTACGTCTTCAGGGGTTGTGGCAAAAGCAACTTGTTCGTAACCACAGGCTTTTGCGATCGCACCAAAATCAATGGAGGCCGACACGGTAGACTGTCCCCCTGTCGATTCATGGCGCTGATTGTCTAGGAGAATATGCCGCAAGTTGGGCGGACGTTCATAGCCAACGGTGGCTAACGCTCCTAGGCGCATCAAAGCGGCACCATCCCCATCGACCACAATCACTCGACGGTGGGGCTGAGCCAGGGCTATGCCCAGGCCGAGACTGGAGATACATCCCATGGAACCAACCATGTAAAGTTGATTGGCTTGGTCCTGAATGGCATACAATTCCCGACCGGTGTAGCCCGTGGTGGCCAACAGAATGTCCTGAGGCCCAGTTGCAGCTTGGATGGCTTGCAGCATGTCACGACGGGTGAAGCAGGGGTCCTTTTGAACGGGGAGAGCATCAGCCGGGGTGATCGACAGGGGCTTGACGGTTAATTGAGAGCTTAAGGGGCAAGATTCCACCGAACCCTTTTGCATCACCAGGGCATAGGGCGTCTGATGCTGCCGCATATGGGCAATCGCCCGGTCTAGAGTCGGCTCAACCTGGTCTATTTCCGTGGGAAAAGGTTCCCATGGCACCTGGATCAGGTCTAGCAATTGGGGAGTAATGGCTCCCATCAGCTGGTGCTGGGGTTCGTCCGGTGCCCCACTGGGTTGTCCTCGCCAGGTCACAATCACCAAGATGGGAATCTTAAAGGTGTGAGTCAGGGAGGTGAGGGGATTGACGGCATTCCCAAACCCCGAATTCTGAAACATGACCACACTGGGCACTCCAGCCAATTCGGCACCGCAGGCGATCGCCACAGCATCCCCTTCATTCGCAGCCCCCACATAGCGGAGATGATCAGAGTCAATGACGGTGTTAATAAAAGATTTGAGGTAGGAGCAGGGCACCCCCGTGTACAACCCAAACCCTTTTTCCTGAGCCGCTTGGATAAAGTATTCGGATTTGATCATCTAGAAACTTCCAGCCTTGAACAGATCTTCGACTTGATCGACATCGAGCCAATGCCCTTTGATATAAAGCACATGTACCCGATAGCCATGGGTGATCAACTCATTAATCAGAGTCGGCATTCGCCCCTGTTGCCGCACCTGCTCTGACTGGAGCAGAGTATTAAGGGTATCCCGTAATTTCTGCTGCCCCTGCTGGGACACTTTCAGCAATCCGGTCCATCTGCCGCAGATTTCGCCCTCGGGCAGTTCATGGCTGATTTGCTGTAGATCAACATGTTGATAAAATGCTTGGGTCGAGTCAGGTAGAGAACAAGCAACGTAATCGGGTCGGATTTGCTGGGTTTGGCGGTGCTGACTCGAATCTATAATGACCACAAAGTCATGATCAACCCCTGACAGCATTTGCAGAATGTACTTCTTGAACAGAACATCACCGTAGCCGATGATCCAATCCTGTCCATCCTGGGGCAATTCCTGCAAGCCTCGACTCAGGGAAACGAGTTCACCTGTGGTGTCATATTCGTCGTTATCTACAAAATCGAGGCCAGGTAAGTTGACAACTTCCTTTTTGTAGCCACGCACGACAGTGATGTCTTGAATCCCAACACTGTGATACTCATGGACAATCCTTGATAGCAGGGGTTGACCTTGCAGATTTACCATGCACTTGGGTTTATCTTTAGTGAATTGACCCAATTCAATCCCACGGGAAGCTGCTAGCAGAACTGTGCGAATCCCACCCCCGTTCTGGGGTAAATAGCGCTGCTCCGCTTCTGCATGTTCGGCGACACCTTGCAGCCGAAAGATCTCAGCTACAGGAACGATCTTGTCTTCAACATTCAGCAGGTTCTGCTCTACCATTAACTGCTGAGCCACCTTTTGGGTCATCGTTACTGAAGCGCGGAGTAGTTGATTGGCCCAAATGGCGATGGAGAAGCCAGCATCCCTAAAGACTTCAGTCGGTGTTGCGTAGTACTTGGTCGGTACAATTACCACCGGTGCGCGATCGCCCCACTCTCGTTTGAAGGCCAACACTTCATCAGGCACACGCAAGGCACTGTGGATCAAAATGCCATCCGCTCCGGCATCGTAATAGGCTTGGGCTCGCCTTAATGCTTCTGAAAGCCCCCAACCGGCAATAAACGCTTCTACCCGGGCAATCAGAACAAAATCATCATCACTTTGGGCATCTTTAGCGGCCTTGATTTTGCCGCAGAACTCGTCCATGTCAGCCAGGGGCTGAGCTGTCCCCTTAATAAAGCTATTGGTTTTGGGGAAGAGTTTGTCCTCAATACAAACACCAGCCACACCACGCTGCTCTAATTTTTTGACCAAGCGTTGGACATTGTTAAAATTTCCGTAGCCCGTATCCCCATCCAGCAGAATTGGGACAGAAGTGGCATCGGACATGAACTCAACTACTTCCAAGACTTGAGTCCAACTTGCTTCGTTGTTATCACGCACACCCAACTGGGCAGAAATGCTGAGACCACTGCCCCAAATGCCCTGAAAGCCTGCCTCTTCAGCAATCTTAGCGCTGATTCCATCATGGGCCTCTATCAGAAACTCTAACTGTTTAGAGTTCAGCAGTGTTCTAAGTTGTGTCGTTTTTCTAGGTTGTGTTGTTTTTCTAAGTTGCGTTGCTTTTCTAGGTTCTGTCGTTTTTGTCAATTGTGCTGTTGTTTTCATTTGGCATCCTAAAATTGCAACAATGTTGAACCAAAGTGGTCTAGGAGATAGGCAATATTTTCATCTTTGTTAAGGATCTGAATCGATCATGAGCCACTCAAAACACAGTTAACTCAGGATTAGCTCTTCCTACCCTGATGCTACTGTCGGCTCATAGCCTTTCAAGACTACTTGACTAGCCGTTTGACTAGCAGTGTTTATAAACATGACAAGCTTGCCTAGCTCCGAGCCCTTCCATGGTGGGCAAGAAATCAGGGGAGTTAGGGAAACCAGTGCAAAGGCTCAATAGCCTTATCTGACCACGTTTAACTAGCCTTTAAGCTAAATTTAAAATAATTTTAACCTTTTTTGTGCTCAATGAATATCGCTTCGGATCGTGATCAGGTCCTAGGGCGACATTCAAACTATGATTCCAAATCCTGCAAACCTTTAAAACGTCTTCCCCGTATCCTCTTTTGAGATACGTCTCGGCCTGGTTGGGTCCATAAATCTTAAAATCGTAGAATTGAAACTCTCGCAAAGGAAAGATTTCATCGAGATCTGGATACTGAGGATTTCCCCCTTCAGAGGGCAATCTCCTTTGGTCATAGATATAAATGTCAATCCCGTCAGTTATTTTGTAAAGATTTTTGTCGATCTTTCTAAAGTAGAAACCATGATCATTGAGGAGAGTTTCTAAACTAAATAATTTCTGGAAATCTGCCTCTGTCATCTCAATATCAATGTCATCATCCCAGGGAATGACTCCTTCGTGTCGCAGAGCACCGATTAATGTTCCTGAAATAGCCCAGTAAGGGATATCATGCTGTCTAAGTAGGGCATCAAGAAACTGGAAGTCTTGGCGCAATTGCCAATGTATTGGTTTTAATTTCTCAGCCAAAGCAACGACCATGTCGGCGATTGTCCCTGTTTTTTTTGATTCAATGCCCTTCTCGATGGCATAGTTGTAATGGGCGATCGCTTCAGCAAGTCCTTCTTGTTTTGTCAGCGCCTCGTGGGGTTGCGCTGATAACACATCTGACTCTAGCGCAACGGCTTGCTTATAAATGGTGGCTGCTTCTATCACTTGACGGGCACAGCGATCAATTTCTTCTAATCGCTGTAATGAGATCTGAGCAGACAACAATAGGTACCACAGCTGCTCGTGAAAGTCCTCACAGTCCGGTTTAAGTTTAATCGCTTTCAGGTAACAGGCAATTGATTCGACCCACTCACCTTGTGGGCAGTAGAGCTCTGCCAATTCTAGATAAAGTTGAGGATTATCTGGTTGCAGCTCAATGTTTTTTTGGGTGTTGGCGATTGCCTGCGCTAGATCATCGCGTGGATTTATTAGTGTATCTTTTATCTTAGTCCTGTCCTATAATCGCTTCTGCACCTAGGTTTGATTCCGGAGGAAGGCCAACCCTTAAAGATTTGCAGACCTTCCCTCGGGTTTGAGCACTTCTAGATTACGCCCGGTAATCACTAAGTAGGATTTTTTAGTGCATCGGTGCGCACAAACACGCTAGTAGTCTGCTTACCGCGCCTTACTTTTATTTCTAGTACCTTATTTACTCCACTATTTTCCACAAGGCGCTGTAGTTGTGTAGCATTAGTAACAGGTCTTCCATCAATTTGAACAATTATGTCCCCACGACGCATACCAGCCTCAGCGGCTGGTGTATCCGGCATTACTTGAACTACCAAGACACCATTGACTTCTGGTAATAGGAAAACAGAATTGGGGTCATTGTTGTTTTCTTGTGCTAGTTCCGGGGTTAGGGTTGTCATCCGAACGCCGATATATGGATGGACAACTTTTTGTCCTTGGGCTAGTTTGTTGGAAATCTCTTTGACTTTGTTGATGGGAATAGCAAAACCAATTCCCATGGCATTAGCCCGAATAGCAGTGTTGATGCCAATTACTTCCCCTGTAGCATTCAACAACGGACCACCAGAGTTTCCAGGATTAATAGCTGCATCGGTTTGAATAAAGTCTAGTCGCTTGTCAGGAATACCTGCCTGAGCACTGGAACGTCCTATGGTGCTGACAATTCCCAAAGTCACTGTATTATCTAGCCCTAGGGGGTTACCAACAGCAATAGCCCAATCTCCAACCTGAACTTGACTGGAATCCCCTAGAGAGGCTATGGGTAAGGAAGTACCGTTTATTTTGACAACAGCTAAGTCGGTGAATTCATCCACACCCTTGACTTGACCATTAAACTTGCGCCCATCCTTGAGGGTAACGGTTACTTTATCTGCATCTTCCACAACATGGGCATTGGTCAGTAGAATGCCACTGTTATCAATAATAAACCCAGAGCCTTGACCTTGTAAACGTCTTTCTTGGGGAATTTGGGCTGAAAAGTCATCACCGAAAAAGCGCCGGAAGAAGGGGTCATCAAAAAAGGGATCGACGCGCCTGGAAACTGTGCGCTCGGTGTCAATACGCACCACTGCTGATCCCACCCGATTCACCGCTGCTGTTACAAAACTGCTATTAGTAGCTGGCTGTGGAATCAGCAGTTGTTGGGCGATCAGTGGGGGAGTTACTGAGTCTGTGCTGGGTACAGGAGCAGCCTTGGAGGGAGATACACGATAAACGCCAACTGTCAATAAGACTCCAAGTAAGATAGCCAAGAGATAGTTACTAATTGAGCGAAGCCAAATCGAAAATTTAGTTGATGACATAGTATTATCGTATTCTTCTGGTTAATTTTGGGGAATAGTATTGCTAAGCAAATCCCACGACCTAAAACCTATGGGATTTACTTGGCTTGGGCTAGTGGTTACTAGTCAGTGGTTGCTGACCCTTACTGTTAACCCCTAACTCAAGTTTACCCTCCCTGAGATTCCTCCCACCCAGAGCCAGGAGTGGGTTTCGAGGCAGATTTTAGGATTGTGGATTAGTTGCTACAAGCATCTAATCGCTCTTTTAAGAGTTATTCCTATGACGTTAATACTACCTGGGCTAGTTCCAGATGGTGCGACCAAAGGGGGGTTTACTCGCCCTTGGAGGCGCGCACCGAGAGTCAGAGAGGTGACCTCAAGGGATGATCAGCCCAAGAGCCTCGAACAAGTTAACCTAAGAATTATCGATAATGATAGACCGACAAAGTTCGTTAACCTTGGACTACTCAAACAGAAAAATCACAAGCGAGAGTTAGCCACCTAATTTATTGGGTGGACAGCGAACGCGCCCCGCGTGGCCATAGGCCAGCGCGCCGGGATTCCCATACGGCTATCGTGTTAAAATAGAATCGTGAGTAAGAACAAGGTTGGTCGCGTTTATATTTTGCGCTTTTCGGTGAGATTCCGGCCAGAAGGAGACGGGGTATATCCTACGACCATGGAACAGGCAAACAATGCAGCAAAAAGTAGTGATTTATTGCCCTGATTTGTTTGGTACAACCACTCCGAAAGCTATTGTGCAATTAAATTAAAAGTAAATCCACAGGTTAACTTCTCTGTTAATGCGTTCGCGTAGCGTGGCCATAGGCCAGGGAGGTAGGGCAGTTTTGAATCTGCCGCAACGGTATACTAGATTCACTTCTAGATCAGACCGTGAGCCTCGTGGAGCGCGGTTTTAACCCGCGCAACGACATCCGCTCAGAATCCCCGTCTTTTCAAAGCGGGGAGAGTTCAATAATAAAACCGCTATGATCTCGAAAGATAGGGATTATGCCCTGACCCAAGAGCTGAATCACAACCATAGTGAACATACTCATGGTCACGTTCATGATGAAGAATCTCTGAGGCGAATTATCAATCGCCTGTCTCGAATCGAGGGGCATATTCGAGGGATTAAAACTATGGTGCAAGAAAGTCGCCCCTGTCCTGATGTTTTGGTACAGATTGCTGCAGTTCGAGGGGCTTTGGATAAAGTGGCACGAATTATCCTGGATGAACATTTAAGCGAGTGTATCGGTCGAGCCGCTGAGCAGGGCAACATTGAGGTAGAAATTGAGGAGTTGAAAGCGGCTTTAGATCAATTTTTACGTTAATCATCAGAGGCTCTATGCTGCTCTAGAAACTGACGTAGCCTCATCAAACTTAAGGTTTGACCCCAATTCAACGGTAACAAAGACACCCCTTCTAGGCGAGATTGTACCCAAGCATCTCCCCAATACCATTCATGATAACCATCAATTCCCTGACTCAAGAGCAGTCTTAAACAGTTCGGCTGAACAAGCTCAACCTTGTGTTGTACTGCTACTGGCCCGATGGAAGAAGTAAAGGTCAATCCTAAATCGAGCTGTTCGGGTAACTTGGAAGATAAATTCTCTGGCCACAACCACTGGTTCAGTTGCGCGGTATAGAGCAGACTCTCCCGGATAACAGTTTGTGGTGCTTCGACTTCAATCCTCAGATGACTTTTTTGAAAGATTCCTAGCATTTTGGTATTTATCGTCCTTATTCGTAGGAAATATTTGTAAGCTTCCCCACGGTTGGAAGCCGGGGGCTTTCCCGGATCCCAGAGCGTGTTGGTTTCAGTAGCCCTAGCAGACTTAACGCGCCTAAACTCGTTATTGATTGAATTTAAGGGTTAAGCGCCGAACCTCCAGCCTGGCTTACTCTACAGATGCGAGGGATTCCTCGCATCTGTAGCTTCTACAACCGAGTCAATTCTCGGACAGCCCCAATACTTCGTTTTACGCATCACTCGCCGATACTAACCTACTGGCTTAGCCGTTTCTCCGAAGTTAAGAGTGCCTTAGCTCATTTCAGTTATATATATTCTACCAGAAAATACTGGCTATTCCGAAAGATTTCGACGCCAACCTCAAGGGTATTGAACCCTTGACCATTCGGTCACGCTGCGCGAACGGTTGGCTACGGGGGATTATCCCCCGAGCCCCCTATTTTTGGTGATTAGTGTGACTGAGCCGATCAACAACAGTTCAAATTAACCAGAACTGATCAAACCCTTGTTGCTACAGTAACTTGTTTCCCTACCAGGACGCTAATTCCAAAAGATTTTAAGCTCAGTGATTGCTTGGGGTATGCTACCAGTGGCAAGTTACCTTTTTAAAGGTATTTAGGTAGTTTGGGTGTTTAGATAAGTGTTTGTGCAGTTTTATTCTTTTGAATGAACCGATGGGATAAATCCCGTCTGTTGTTTTAATGCCTTAGCTAAAGGGATAGGGCAAGCAAGGGGCTCGATACTTTCTCGATAATTTGTAAAATAAACATTAATTATATTAAGAAGTGTAAGAGTTTTCTATGGCTGACCAGTTAATTCGCGCCACAGCAGCTTCAGGGGGTATTCGCGCAGTGGGTGTGATTACTACACGCCTGACGGAAGAAGCTAGACAACGTCACCAACTATCCTATGTGGCAACGGCTGCACTAGGTCGTACCATGTCTTCAGGTCTTCTGCTGGCTTCTAGTATGAAACGAGCCGAGTCGAGGGTCAATATTCGGATTAACGGCAATGGTCCACTGGGTGGAATTATGGTGGATGCAGGATTAGATGGTAAAGTTCGAGGTTATGTAGACAACCCAGAGGTGGAACTGCCACCAAATAAGCAGGGCAAATTAGATGTGGGTGGTGCTGTTGGTAGGGATGGTTTCCTATATGTAGTTAGGGATGTGGGTTATGGCTATCCCTATTCAAGTACAGTAGAGTTGGTTTCTGGTGAAATAGGTGATGACATCGCTAACTATCTGCTAAATTCGGAACAAACCCCGTCAGCGCTGGTGGTTGGTGTGTTTGTAGGTGCTCAAGGGGTCACTGCGGCTGGGGGTATTTTAATCCAAGTTATGCCTAAGGCAGCAACGGATGAGGCATTAGTTCAAACTTTGGAATCTCGCATTACCAAACTATCAGGTTTTACACCGCTACTCCAAGCTAACCAGACCTTACCAGAGATTTTTGAACAGTTGTTGGGGGATATGGAGCTAGAGATTTTTCCAGAAACCCAGATGCTGCATTTTAACTGTGGTTGCTCCTTTGACCGGATGTTGGGGGCTCTGAAAATGCTCGGAAAAGAGGAACTTCAGGATATGATTGAAAAAGACGGTGGCGCTGAGGCAACTTGTCATTTTTGCTCAGAGGTCTATCATGCCAATCCGGATCAACTTTCTCAATTGATAAAAGAATTGTAAATTGAGTAGCTACTGGACTTCCTACTGTAACTGGAAGATTAGAATCCTGACTTGTAAAGGATTGCAAGAAATATGGATCAGTATAAAAACTCAAGCAGAATTCTAAGAACACTACTATAAGATAGGGTGTAGACTCTATATGTGTAAGGTGGGTAAAATCTCAACAACTGAGGTTGCTGTAAACAACCTGCTGTCTTCCGGTGTAGGGAGTGTGGAAGTGAATTATGACCAGAAATAGAGAATTTCCAGACCGTTGGCCAACGTCAAATGGTTCAAGTTCAGGTAAGTTTAATGGATGGCAACCTAACCATAGCGAACCGGTCACTCAACCGAGCGTAAACTATCCTAACCTAGGAAACCCATCGACACAGCCCCCCCAGCAATCTGAAAAATTTGTTGGTCAACCAGTAGCTAACTCTGGATTAAATACAGCACGAACTACCCCGAGACAAGCTCCCTCAGGAAAAACGACTGGAGTAAAAAACCTATTGCCTCGCAGTTGGCAGTTTTGGTCAGCCTTAGTTGTGTTGCTTTTCGGTAGTGCTGGATTTGCTTCAGCAATGATGTTGTTAAGGTTGCCAGCTGTACCAAACTGCCGTGCTGTGTTTTGGCCAACGGCTTCAGCATCGATGCGCCTATCTTGCGCTCAGGTGGCAGCAAATCAGGAAACTGTGCCGCAGTTGCTAAAAGCGATCGCATTAGTGGATGCCCTGCCCGAAGATCACCCATTACGGCCACAAGTTAACCAACATATCGAAGAGTGGTCACAAGTAATCCTCGAGATTGGGGAAGCTAAATTTCAAGCTGGTCAGCTCAATGAAGCTCTTAAGATTGCTAAACGTATTCCTTCAAAATCTGTAGCTGGCGCGATAGTAGAAAAGCGGGTAAAACGTTGGCAGAAAATCTGGTCAAGGGCAGAGGGAGTTTATGAGCAAGCAGAAAAACAGTTGAGGTTATCAAACTGGAACTTAGCATTTCGCGAAGCAGTACGATTGACCTATGTGGACAATGACTACTGGGCTACGGCTAAGTATAACCAGCTAACGGATAAGATTAAGATGGGACGGGAAGACTCGGCTAAGCTGGATAAAGCTTTTGAGCTGAGTAGAAGTGGCAATATAGAAAAGATCCTGAAAGCTATTGACAAAGCTAAGGAAATCACAGAGCAAAGTTATGCTTACAAAGAAGCTCAGGATTTAATAAAAGACTCTGGTAACAAGCTGGTGGAGATAGCTCAGAATAAGCTAGAGCAAGGGAAGTGGTCTGAAGTTCTTGACATTGCCTATAAACTTCCCGAAACGATTAAAGTACCTGAACTCAAATCTGATTTAATTGACCTAGCTCATGCCCTATCTCGTGCTGAGTCCGGTACAACCTGGGATTTAGAAGAAGCGATCGCATCTGCCCAAAAGCTCGACTCAGAACGTCCCCTATATAAGAAAGGGCAGCAATT
This sequence comes from Moorena sp. SIO4G3, assembly GCF_010692305.1. Classification (NCBI taxonomy): domain Bacteria; kingdom Bacillati; phylum Cyanobacteriota; class Cyanophyceae; order Coleofasciculales; family Coleofasciculaceae; genus Moorena; species Moorena sp. SIO4G3. The sequence goes on from NZ_JAAHIG010000010.1 coordinate 41,361, forward strand.
AATTAGCCGTTGGCAACGAGAAGTAGAAGATGTGGCGCGACTAGAGCGAGCCCGAACCTATGCTACCTCGGGTTTAGCCAATGACTTAAGACTGGCAGTGGCTGAAGTGGAACAGATCCCTCGTGGTAATCCCCGCTATCAGGAAGCACGGGACGAAATTCGAGATTGGACTCGTCAAATTCAGCTGATCGAAGACAGACCATTCCTGGACCGGGCAGCACAACTGGCTAGTTATGGCAGCATTGATTCTTTGCAAGCTGCTGTTCAAGAAGCCCGTAAAATTTCCCGAGGTCGTAGTCTTTACCAGGAAGCTCAAAGTAAAATTAATCAGTGGTCTAGAAGTATCCAGCAGCAAGAAGACCAACCTTATTTAGACCAAGCACGCACTCTGGCAATCCGGGGTGATCTATATGCAGCCGTGGCAACTGCTGAACAAATTAAGTCAGGTCGAGCTCTGTACAATGAAGCCCAAAGCAAAGTCAGAAGCTGGAAGTTAGAACTAGAGGGTCAGCAGCGTTTACGGGAAGCTTACCAAATTGCTGAGGCTGGAACTCCACAAGCCCTAAGAAAAGCGATTCGAGTAGCTAGGCAAGTGCCAACCTCAACCAAATCCCGTAGCGAGGCGAGAACAGTAGTCAATCGCTGGAGTTACAAAATCCTATCCATAGCCAGAAGTCGTTCTGCCTATAACCTGTCTCAATCCATTGCGATCGCAAACATAGTTCCGTCTGGTACTCGCCCTTACCAGGAAGCCCAACGGCAAATTCAATCATGGCGCAAGATTTTAGCTCCACCTCCCCCACCTCCTGTGCCCGTAAGACGACCAAGACCAGTTCCGCCTGCATCTCCCCCACAAGTGGTGATCCCGAAACCAGCTCCCTCTCCACCATCAGTGGTAAAACCACCATCACCACCAGCCCGCTCCTACCCAATTGTGGTTCCACCACCGGAAGTTATCTCACCATCGGGTATTGTAAAACCACCGACTCAGCTAGAGCCGCCTAGGTTTAATCCCCCCGCTGGTAGGAAGATTGAGTTAATTGATACTGACTCTTAAGAGTCTCCGAGGGTAGTAGAACCGACTAGGATAAAACCTATGGAAATTGGACATTAAAAATTCTTAATATTAAATGGAATAAATTCCATTTAATATAGAATACTTTAACTTGTCATCAACCCTCAAGTCCCGTCTTGACCAGTTCATTCACGCTCCCCAAACTGAATTCACCCTCATTCTGCTAATTCTACTTTCGGTAGTTTTAGTGGTTCTTGAAACAAGTCTCGAGGGTACAGGTTTCATATATGGACTGGTCTATGTCAGCGAAGAGCTACTGACGGGCATATTTATCGTAGAATTAACAATCCGCTACCTAGTGGCAAGAAACAAACGTCGATTCTTGCGTCACTACTGGCTGGATATTATTGCTGTGCTGCCTTTGTTACGGGCATTTCGCTTATTGCGAGTGTTACGGATGTTAAGGCTGCTCAGAGTCGGAATTTTGGTAAACCGTAACCTCAACCGCATCTCTTCCTCACTCGCTGCTAGTATTAGTGCTCAGATTGGAGTTTTTCTGATTATCGGCTTAATTACATTAGTCGGTGCTTTAGGGATTTATCTGCTGGAGGGAGGACAGAATGAGTCATTTGCTTCCCTAAGAGACTCTTTATGGTGGAGTTTTTTTACCCTAATCTCAGGAGAACCCATCGGTGGTGAACCCCAGACTGATGCTGGACGTTTGATTACCCTGATGGTAGTCATTGGCGGGTTAACTATGTTTGCCGTCTTCACCGGTGTAGTTTCAGCAGTAATGGTGCAACGACTTAGAACAGTGATGGAGGTGAAATACTTGGAACTGGATGAACTGCGCAATCACATTGTTATCTGCGGCTGGAACCGAGGTGGTCACCTACTGATTGAGGAACTCCAGGCAGACTCTGACCTAAAGCACTATCCAATGGTGGTTGTGGCTGAGTTTACCGACACACCAGAGTCGGAACTCAAGGGAGTAAACCGTTCCCAAATATATTTCTATATTGGTGATTACACGACTATTGATGTACTCGAAAGTGTGGGGATCTATCATGCCTCACGGGCAATCCTCCTTGCTGATTCTACCCGTCCTCGAAGTGATCAAGACCGGGATGCACGAACAGTCCTAGCGGCCTTGACCATTGAAAAACTCCAACCGGAAATCTACACTTGTGCTCAACTCCTTGACCGGAAAAACAATGTCCAACTGCGAGTAGCTGGCGTTGAAGATGTCATTGTTGTTGATGAATTAGCTAGTCACTTAATTGCTACCTCAGCTCGGAACCTAGGAGCTGTAGATGTGTTGGCAGAGTTGCTAACTGTGCAAGTGGGAAACCAATTCTACAAAATTGTTTTACCACAGAAGTGGGTTGACATTTCGTTCTGGGAAGCTGCTCGGCGCTTGAAAGAGGAGTTTGATACAACGTTGATTGCAATAGAGCGCCATAGCAATGGAAATCGGGAAACCCTAATTAATCCCCCTAAAGATCAAACACTACTATCTGGCGATCACTTAGTTATTATTGCTCGTAGTCTCCCGAAAATTGGGGTGCCAGTCCGATAAAGTCTCAACTTTTTGGCAGGTCTTTTATAGTGCGTTCGCGTAGCGTAGCCCAAAGGGCTAATCGCATAAGCGCGGAAGCTGAGGCCGTAGGCCACGCTTTGCGTTCGCGTAGCGGAGGCCTTTGGCCACGCTAAAAGCGAACGGCTTTGCCGAAACGCTTCATCGCAAATTAGGATACCCTTGGAGTTTACCATGATTGCAACTTTTTAAACCCAGATTCCGCTTGTCTGTGTCTAGATAGCCTATCTGGGCAGTTACGATTTTTTAAAACTTACCTATATAGCAATCCTAAATCAATTGAGAGAATGTTTGTTCCCTGTTCCCTACTCCCGTCTTGATGCAGTCGCTCATGGGGGAAACCACGGCAGTTGCTCATGGGGGGAACCCCCAAGACCGCACTGCCTCCCCAAGACCGCGCTGCATCGCTGCTCCCTGGTCCCTGTTCCCTGTTCCCTGTTCCCTATTCCCTTTGCTATATGTATGAACAAGATTTTAACCGTTGGCGAGAAATCATCGTTGAACAAATAAAAGCTAGAAATTTATCGGCAATTGATTGGGATAATTTGCTGATTGAGTTAGAGGACATGGGAAAGGCTGAAAAGCGAGCATTCATTAGCAATTTAACCATCCTGATTGCCCATTTACTGAAAATAATGGTTCAAACTGACGCTCCTGAGTCCATGAAAGGAAGTTGGTATAGTTCAGTTACAGAACATCGGTTTCGTATCCAAAAAGATTTACAAGACAGTCCTTCATTTAAACGTTATTTAGAAGAAGCGATCGCTAACGCTTATCAAGATGCTCGAAAGTTAGCTATAAAGGAAGGTAAAAAAGCCAGCTTTGGCATTCGTAAGCCCAACCCTGAAGACTATCCCAATCAATGTCCTTTTACAATTGAACAGCTATTAGATGAAGACTTTTATGGAGATTAATTGAAAATGCGTTCGCGTAGCGTAGCCCTTTGGGCTAATCGCTTCTCCAAAGACACCTACCCTTTTCCAATCCTTGAAGAACTGAGTGCGTTCGCTAAAAGCGGAAGCTGAGGCCGTAGGCCAGGCTTTGCGTTCGCGTAGCGTCGGCTTTGCCGAAACGCTTCATCGCACTACTGGGATTAAATTAAACAACTCGATAGCCCTTATATTCCCGAACTTCAGGAGCTTGAGGGCTACCGAACACCACACAAGGTACCCAGGTTTTAACCTCCCCTCACCCATCACAAAATATTCCCTGTCACAAAATCCTTAACCACTAACACCTGTAAATCAGAAACGCGCCGGAATTGGTCGTCATTCGTCAACAAAGCCTCACACCCGTTTGTCATCGCCGTTGCCACCTGAAACCCATCAGGAAGTTTCAAACCATATTTTGCTCGTAACTGTGCAGCCAAAAGTCCAATTTTTGTCTCAATTTCTACTATCCTAATTGACTTATGACGCAGGAGGAAATCAACAAAATCTCGCTGTAACTTCTGATCGTGATTCTTCAAAGGATTGACCAAACATTCAGCCAACGTCACCGGAGAAATTACTCCTTGTAAATCTCCCCCATCTAACTTATTGATTACCCCTTGTACTACATCGGCAAAAAGAGGGTGATTCTCTACATAATAAATCACTGGAGAAGTATCAATAAAAATAGTCTTAACTCCCTCTAACGCCTCATCTAAGCTCACTCTGCTGACCTCCAGATCCCCTTTCTGCCCATTGATCACGCTGCTGATTGACCCATTCTTGAGCATCTTGACCTTCTAACAAGTTTGGTGCAATCCCTCTAAACTCTCCCAGAGGCCGTTTACATTCTTGATAGGAATTATCAGTAATATACTGCAGCAAATTTTCATAATCTGACTCATTATATTGACTTTTATCAGCATCTAATTCTTTCTGAAAACGCTGTTCTAAATAATTAAAAACTTCAAGCTGTTCTTTCTTATTCAATCTATCAATTTGTGTGAAAATATCTTTTAAATTGGTACGCATTTTACTTCCTAAACCCTTGATATCATCTTGATTAACCCTGAGGTCAAATGGTAAATTTTTAGCTGCATCAATTACTCCCAGTTTAAGCCCTAAATTCTAAGAGGTTGTCTGAGAAGTCTCATTTGCTACATCCAAGCCCCCGTTGGTCCCCATCTGTAAAAAAGCGAAGCATCCGCTAATTCCCCCCGAATTGGGGGGTTAGGGGGGCGGGGGACTTTTAGAAGCAAATTGACTCTTGTTCCCCCCAAAGTTGGGGGGCTAGGGGGGCAAAATTCAGTATAAAAAAACTTGGGAGATATCCTCTAAGAACTATGCTCAGTATGCTTTAGTAGCTCGTCCTTTTAGCTAAGGATTATTGCTCACATAGCTTTTTTAGTTTTTCACAGATACTTTGTCCAGATCACATTAATCACACAACAGTCACAAACTGAGTCTGACGATCATACCCGATTTCTGAAATGAATCGGAGCGGCGGGATTTGAACCCACGACCCCCACTACCCCAAAGTGGTGCGCTACCAAGCTGCGCTACGCCCCGGAAAACCTTATTTAATATACCACACTATTCGAGATCTGAACAACCAAACTAAAAAACTTTCAGAGACTTAGCTGCTGCTAGCAACCCTGGAACCGCTGTTGCCACCCAGCTCCCCTCACAACAGCGTCCCTGATTCAAAATCAAGCGTAGGGTATAAGCAGAAGGATAGCCCTCTACCTCCATCCACAGCCAATCGCTTTCTGCTTCACAAGTGATTTTCTCTTCATCCATCAACTCACTAGCCATCTCACTCATAGTCTGAGCTAATTGCAGCAACAACCGACAAAAGTCATTCAACTCTGACTCCGTTAGTTCAAATGCCCAGTCCTCACCACCCACTAGACCTTTATAGTTAGGAGCCTCAGGATCCCAACCAATACGCCAGCCTTCTCCATGTTTAACCAGACGTTCCATAAACCTGATTCTGCCCAATTAACCAGACGTCAATTAGGTTTGAGTAACTGAGCATCTCCTGGTTTAGGTAAAGATACTCCTCTTCTAGGATTGGAGGTTGTGGCCGGTGATGTAGGATTGGAGGTTGTTGCAGGTGATGGTTGTGTGCTCGACTCTGGTGCCACAGTTTCACTGCGATTGGGATTGAATATGTTGACCAAAACGCTTACTAATGCATCCCGTTCGGCACGAGTTAATTGTTCTATTGCTGCAATATCCCCTTCCATGGGATTTTCGGTTAAGGTATCCCCACTGGGATACTGGGATGCTTCTAGGTAATCGTATGCACCTAGATAGTCAGCCATGGTCAATTTCCAATCAAAACGGAAATTGGGCAACCGTTTTTTCTCATAGACGTGATACCGAATTAAGCGGTTAACCAGGGTATTATTGGCAGCTACTTCACCGCTTTCTTTACTAATGTATTGGTTCTGTTGTGGTAAATCCGGTAAACGCTTATATACTACCTTGCTAATCTCTGGGGGAATAAAAAACTGGGCGACAGCAGGCTGTGCTCCAAGGAGCTGGAAGACAGAGGGCGCTTGGTCGTGGGATTTCCACAGCAATAGTAAACCACTGGTCATAGTGGTAAGAGCTAAACCTAGCGCTAGTTTAATTCCTTTAGTCTTGTACATTGCTTAGAGACGGCTATGGAACATTCCTACACAACTTTGGGATAAAACTAGGTGAAAGAACTATTCTTGCCCCTGAAGCCCTGACGCCCTGACTAACTCACCACGGTAACTTAGTCCGCAATAATCTCTGGCTGTGTCAGTTCATCAGACATCTCAACAATTGCTCGCAGCACTGGCTTCATGGATGGCTCATCTAGACTTTCAAAATCTTCGAAGCGACGGCGCTTGGCACGGTTGGCCAGTTGTACAGTGATCCGATAACGATTAGAAGCTGCACTTACTAGCTGCTCCGTCCGTTGCAGAATGTCGATTGAATCAAAGTTATAGCTTTTGTGCAGCATAAGATTTATCAGGTATTGCTATTTCTGCTTAAAATCAGTATCGCCCCCTCTAGCCTAGCATACTTGACTTCTCAACTAGGGGTTACCCTTGATACAAGTCACAAAAGTTTTCTTGAGGTTAATAATATACCATCAAAAAGTGAAAGAATTTGTGAAGTTGGGGGATTTCTACTTACATTGCTTGGTATCTATGACAATAATAAGAAAGAACAGTCAATTTGTACTATCTATACCGAATCTACTAACTATACCGAAACTATATATCTAACCAAGGCTGGGAAGTTCTACCAAACTATCCCAGCCTACTTATGTGTAAATGGGGTCATCTGTAAATCGGATTATGTATAAATGCCATCTGTAATAGGACTTACGGAGTTTAGTTGGTTTTCACCCCTTAACCCTCCTTGCTCTGGGAGTTACTACTGACTAAAGTTTCCCAAGGCAAGAGACCTCTAGGGGGCAATGGGTAATTTTTGTGTAAATGGAGTCTTTACATGGTATCTCTAAATAGTATCCCTTGGATGCGATCGCATCGAAAGGCGACCTTAGTGGTGAGAGTACCTTGATTTACTCCTGTGGTACATTTACCTTTTACATATACAAAAGATCATACCATTGCTAAGCTATCTTGAGTGTGTCGAGTTGTTAACAATTATCTGACCAAATAAATCTTGTCTATGCAAACACTTGCCGCTCCTAGCTTTGAGTCATTCCATCAGCGCCAAATAACTCCCCTGAAGTTCGTTGTCCTCGGAGATAGTCTGATCTATGGATTTGGAGACCCAGAAGGTGGCGGCTGGGTAGAGCGACTGCGACGTCAGTGGATGTTACCCGATAGTCCTGGTCATGTACTCTACAATTTAGGAGTTCGGGGTGATGGGGTTACCCAAGTCCACAAGCGACTAGAGCATGAATTTCGCAGTCGTGGTGAACTCAGAAACCGTGTACCAGATGCCATTATTTTATCGGTGGGCGTTAACGATTCAGCCCGTAAGGCGCGTCCCGATGGCAAAAATTTTACTAATTTTGAGAGTTTCCAGGAAGAACTAGCCCATCTGCTCGAGCTAGCCCAGCAACTCTGTCCAGTGCTATTTGTGGGTATGGTACCAGTGGATGAAAGGAAAATGCCCTTTCTCGATTGTTTTTACTACAATCATGCTGACCAGTACTACTACAAAGAAGCAACTCGCCTTGCGTGTCTGAGGCGTCAAATTCCCTATCTAGACGTTTTTGATTTATGGACATCCCGTGGTTATGATTGGTGCTTCCAACACCTATCTCCAGATGGTCTCCATCCCAATGTGGCTGGTTATCAGCAATTATTACAAGACATCCTGCTCTGGAACCCCTTAGCTCAGCTTAACTCCTTAAGCCTAGGGACAGCCTAAACTATACCGTGTGGAGATACCAGTTACAGGATTGACCCCCGTAGCACGCTCACACATCAGTTTAGCCTGATAGCGGTCAATCTCGGCACCAGTAAAATCAGCACCAGTTATCTCGGCATCGTAAAACCTGGTGCTAATCATCATTGCCTTGGTCAAAATAGCATTGGTCAAATTAGCTTGGTCTAAAATTACCCGATCTGCCCAAGAATTGGTCAGATTTGCACCTTCGAGATTCGCTTTCAATAAATTTCCCTTGGTGAAGATAGATTTACTCAGGTCAGCACCTTGGAAGTTTGTGCCTCGCATTTCAGCGCCTGCAAATACGCCACCAACTAAATTCTTATGGGAAAAGTTACGATAACTCAAATCTGTAAGAGAATAATTTACTGTATTCTCCTGAGCATAGGCAGGAGTAGCCGATAAAAGCACCCATAGCCAAGCCATAACCAGAACTAAAAATAGTCCCAATAAGCGTCGCCAAATAACCCTAATCACTTGTGAACCTGACTCCTTAAAACTTAAAGCCTAAAACTCCCTCTCTAACCAATCTTCACCGACTCGAATCGTCAGCTCAGATTTGAGATGACCAGTAGAGGATGCTTCTACTCTACCTAGTCCCAGGACTTTTTTGACAATATCTGCTGTTTTTATGTCCCCTTGCTGAACAATAATCTCAGTCTGGGACAAGCGGTCAGGCCAATCTGAGACATAATAGACATTGTAGAAGTCATTTCTGGCTAAATACCGGGCAACACGGCGACCAAGTTCTGGGTCATCGGTAGCATTTTGAACCGCAATTCTGACCCGATGGGGTGAACGGCGGCGCCTTAATGAACTCTTGTATTTGGGCTCTTGTTCGAAATAGTCACTCATCACTCGGTCTCGCCCTCGTGAATTCATCAGCCAGTAACTGGCAATGTATTCATCAGCGTTGCTGAATCGACCGGGCAAGAGTACCATTCTGATATTATCTTTACCAACCTCTAGACCAAAACCAACCAGTGCCAAGATTTCCTCTAAGCTGAGATTGGTATCAATATACTGCTGCATCACTCGCAGGATTTTTGGTAAACGAGGCACTACACTGGGAGTAACTAAACGCTGGCGCAGTGCCTTGAGTAAGATCTGCTGCCGCTGTATCCGAGCAATATCACCATTGTCTTTTCGGTATCGAGCAAATTGTTCCGCTTGGTCTCCATTCAAGGTTTGCCACCCTGGTTCTAAATCAATTTCCAGTTTCTGAGTGAGATCTACATATTCCATCTTCTCAGGCACAAAGACTTCCAGGCCACCGACCAAGTCCACAAGTTCCCGAAATGCATCAGTGGTAATGCGCACATACCTATCAATGGGTACATCATTTAAGGTACGGCTAACCACTTCTGCGGTTAAAGTAGATCCACCTTTGACATTGGCATCGTTAATTTTAATTATCCCAACACCCGGAATTTCTATTCTGGTATCCCGTGGAATTGAAAGCATATTCACGGAGTGGTCTTTGGGGTCTAAGCGCAACAGCAACAGGGTATCACTGCGACCACCAAAAACCTCTGGGGAACCTGGCAACGCATCTGGGACTCGGTCTATACCCATCACCAGGATATTGACTGGTCGTGACAGGTTGTAGGGAAAATTTCTACGAGAAGATTTGTGGTCAGAAGCAGCTGGTTGATTCTGGGGGATTTTAGCCTTTTCGGGTTGAGAATGGGATTTAATCAGGGGCGACAATGGGGTAACTAGGGCTAAGGTCGCTCCCAAAGCCGCAGAAATAACGGCTGTCAGGACAAAAGCGCTACTCCAGAATACCCACCGCAAATAGGGGGCAAGGGTTAATCTTAATCCAGAGACAGAAGCGTCTAGGTCTGTAGTCAGGTCAAGCTGAGAGTAAGAGACTCCTGTATCACCCTCTTGGGGTGATGGTTGGGGTGTTGAAGCTGAGGCATTATTAATCACACCTGTATCCAAATTTACCTATGAATTGTGATGACTATTAAAGGATTCAAGTTCCAAGCCTATAGTTGGCTATCCAATTAAACTGTAGCCTTTGGCTACAGTTTAAGATATTGTTGTTGGCCTATTAGTCTATAAGTCTAGAAGTCAAAGCCAATAAACCATTTTGCCTACCTTCAAAGTGGCTTCATTGAAAAAAGCGCTTTGGCTACCCACGGCTAAAGCTCTTGGTGAAAGCGCTTTGAGGAACATCTAAGAGTGATTAGTCCTTTGTGATCAATGCACAACACGAATACCTGAATAGGGATGAAGGAATTGGTGGACAAATGACTAATTTTAGGACTAATGTAACGACTAATGTAATGGCTAAACAAGTACTTTAACCATTTTTCATAATCTACAGCCTATACCAGCTGAATCAGGGAAAGTGAGGTTAGTATGTAGCAGAAAACTACAGTTAAGCCTACATCATGGATAACTCTCTCATCCCTGTGATTCTTGCTGGTGGCAAAGGTGAACGGTTTTGGCCGTTGAGCCGTAAGCACCGACCCAAGCAGTTTTTATGTTTGGATGGTAGTGGCAAGAGTCTTTTGCAGGCAACGGCTGACCGATTGAGTAAGCTGACGGTCGGGCCAGAACAGTTGTGGGTGATTACTTCTGCTATGTTAGCTGAGGGGGTGACTCAACAACTACCATCATTACCCCAGAAGCATCTATTAGCGGAACCAGAAGGACGGGATACAGCACCAGCAGTGGCTTGGGCAACTCTAGAAATTGCCAAGGCTTACGGAGAAGATGCGGTAGTGGGCTTTTTCCCTGCTGACCACTGGATTGAAGATGAGCAAGGGTTTCAGCAAACTATCAAGGCGGCTGCTCAATTGGCTGCCGCTGAGTCATCGATTGTGACCTTAGGCATCACGCCCCAATACCCTTCCACGGGCTACGGTTACATTGAGCAAGGTGAGAAGACTGGCACGTTTGAGGGATTGCCAGTGTATCAGGTCAGTCGGTTCACCGAAAAGCCAAACCAGGAGACCGCTGAGGAATTTTTGTCTACTGGTCGATTCAGCTGGAACAGTGGGATGTTCATTTTCCGGGCTGGGGTAGTTTTAGATGAATTGCGCACCTATGCACCAGAAATTATTGCCCCTTTAGAAGAAAAAGGTGTGGCGGCTTATGCTGAGCTAGAGAAGAAAAGTATTGACTACGCTTTGATGGAAAAAACACAGCTAGCTTATGTTTTACCAGCCTCCTTTGGTTGGGATGATTTGGGAGATTGGAATGCTTTAGAACGCCTGCATAATGGCGATGCTAAAAATGTGGCAATGGCTAATCATGTGGAACTGGATACTCAAGGAGCAATTGTCTACTCCAGTAGTGATGATGAGGTGATTGTTACTATTGGTTTAGACGATGTGCTGGTGGTACGCGATCGCAATGCTACGTTAATTGCCAAAAAAGACCGTACCCAGGACATAAAACAAGCGCTCAAAATTCTCAAAGATAATTCAATTTTACAAGATTTTTTGTGATTAATCGCTTGTAATAATTCCTAGGTTGAGCCACATTATAATTACGATTAACCTCAGATTGCTTCAGAATATATAGTTCAGAGTTTTATCATTATTTATGAGTCAGTGGTGCTCTTAATTTACTGACTAATTTATCTAATCTGAACTAGAAAAAAAGATAAATTAAAAATATACAAAGTTAGGCGATATTCAATGAAGTGTATAAACAGGGAACAGGGAACAGGGAACAGGGAACAGGGAACAGGGAACAGGAAACAGGGAACAGGGAATAGGGAACAGGGAACAGGGAACAGGGAACAGGGAACAGGGAACAGGGAACAGGGAACAGGGAACAGGGAACAGGGAACCGAAAAAGTATGGATTTTTAGGAAATAGTTAACATATCATATAAATGCCTAACAAACTATAACCAATAATAATCTATTATGACTAATATCAATCTAATCCATAAAACTAAGTATTTTAAATTATTTTAATTGATGTTTTTTTGCGGCATGGGTGAATAAATTTTATGTCTGCTTATTTAAAATTATGTGTTTTTAATATCGGAAGGTCTCTGGCTAGATTACTAACGCCTTTTTTAAATAAATAAGGTTATCCCACTGTCAATCCTTAGCCATACACCTTAGTGATACAAAGTTTTGTTTATTTGTGAATGATTAATATAAAGGATTAATAGATAGTAAGCAAGAGAAGGCGATGCTCGGTAAGATCCGCTACGCGAGTCACGCTAAGCTTCCGCGCTTATGCGAACGCAAAAACCTTGGAACACAACTAACCCTGAACATAAAGTAATCTTGACAAAAACAGAAATAATGCTTTGGTATTGTGGCAGACTGGAAAACTTGTCCGGCGGTTAAACCTTACCCCAATCTAACCTAAGGTTAAAAAACAATAGTTTTACCCTAATTGAGCCAAATTACTGATACTAGAGCATCGGCTCAGTAATAAAAATTAACCGATTAACCCGATATGTGGATTGACAAAAAATTGCTCGATTCCCATCCCTCCATCCTGCCATTTCCCTATCTTCCCATCCCTACTCAACCCAGTTTGACGATCACAACAAGCAGTTAGCTAATATGCATTGAAATTCCCAATCGCGACCCTTATGCAAAAGCAGACCATCTACCAGTATCCCCATCTCCCCATCTCCCCATCTCCCCATCTCCCCATCTCCCCAAAGCGCCCCTATTCACAATTTCAATGTGTGAGATAGGGGTTATGCGATGAAGCTTCGCTTCCGCTAAAAGCGAACGCATCTAGTCACTTTTCTCCCTGCAACAGAAAATTGCCAATATGAGGATACTGTGAAGCCATTGCCCACTATAATAAAGTCTTGTTAAAGAGCAACTCCTAGAAAAAATGGCAATTTGAGGCTCAATCCTGATTTAGATATGCAAACCGGGAATATTCCTTTGCTAAACCCAATAGCAAGCCATTATCCTGCCATTGGTTGCTAAATTGAGCAAGAGAAGTAGTTCTGCTAAGACTAAAATCAACTGTAAAATCTATGCCAACTTTTCGTTATATATTAGCTGTAGGTGTGGGGACGGCAATTGCCTTGAGCGGCATGGAATCCGGAGCCTCAGAAGATTTACCATCACTTACTAAGCCTCAGAATAACTCAGTAGCTACACCTAACCCAGAATCCTTAACAGAAGCAGCCCCAAACCCAGAGGGAGGGGAGCTAGTGCTAGAAGTCATCAATAACACTAACCCAGCTCCCAAACAACCAGAGCAACAGGAGTCTATTTCCTCTGTAGATTCCTCACCTTCAGAAGCAGAATTAGTCCAAGAAATTATTGATCAAACCATCCTGCCTAGTGATCAGGCAACGCAGGAGGAGTCGATTCCTGCTGTGGCTGAGTTGGCAGCGCCATCGCAATCCGTAGACGTTGGTGAGGATACGGTAGTTGAATCTGCCACAGGGGAAAACCCTGAGTTAATGTCACAAACCTCTGGAAGCTCAGGAACCTCTGGAACCTCAGCGCCAGAGTTTCTTGATCCTGACCCCAATCCGTTATCATTTCCCACCCAAAGCCAGGAAGTGCAGATAGATGTCACACAGCCAATTACCCTCCAACAGACCATAGAATTGGCAAAGCGTAATAATCAGGAATTACAGCAAGCGCAACTGACCTTGGAACGTAATCAGTTTGTTCTTCAAGAAGCCTTAACTGCTTGGTATCCCAGTTTGTCAACAAGTGCGCAAATTAATTATGGACAGGGTGCAAGAGGCCAGATAAGTGCTCAGGCAACACGTGACGCTCAAGGTCAAGAGACTGTGCCACCAGCTCAGCGTACGCCAAACCCTGGGCCGTCAGGAAGTTTCACTGCAACCCTAAGTTTAAATTATAACCTATACACTGGTGGGCAACGACCAGCACAAGTCCGTCTAGCTGAGGAACAGCTAAACTTACAGCAGCTGGAGGTAGAACGCCTCTCTGAAGAGATTCGACTTCAGGTCACCCTTGCCTATTACAATTTGCAAGAAGCTGATGCTCGAGTTGAGATTTCCCAAGCGGCAGTCACCGAATCCGCTCAGATTCTACGGGATACCGAGTTACTGGAACAAGCTGGTTTAGGAACCCGATTTGAGGTCTTGCAACAGCAGGTTGAGCTAGCCAATGACTCTCAAGGGTTGACCAACGCTCTGAGTGACCAACGTATAGCCCGACGTCAGCTGGCGGAGTTATTAAACTTATCTCAATCCGCAGAAATTACCGCAGCCGATCCCATCGAAATTGCTGGAAGTTGGGATTTATCTCTAGAACAGAGCCTGATCCTGTCTTATAAAAACCGATCTGAGTTAGAACAGCAACTGGTACAACGAAAGATCAACAAGGAACAGCGCACCATTGCTCTGGCTGCGGTCAGGCCCCAGTTGAGTGTATTTGGTCAAATCGACCTATTGGATGACTTAAATGATACTTTGGGTTTTGGTGATGGTTACTCGGTAGGGGCACAATTCCAGTGGAATTTCTTTGATGGCGGAGCAGCCATGGCCAGAGCAAAGCAGGAAGATATTGATGTTGCCGTAGCTGAAAGCAGTTTTGCTAACCAACGGGATCAAATACGCTTTGAGATCGAACAAGCTTATTCTCAATTAAACTCCAATGAAGAGAGTATTGAAACCGCATCCTTTGCCCTAGAAGTAGCAGAAGAGAGTCTCCGGCTAGCTCGGTTACGATTTCAGGCAGGGGTTGGTACCCAAACCGACGTAATTAACCAGCAAACTGCCCTTACCCGGGCTAGGATTAACCAACTTACTGCAATTCTGGGCTACAACCGCGCTTTGGCCAACTTGCAACGGGCAGTGAGTAATCTACCAGACAGTAAAGTTAGTGATATTCCCTAGTATTTCATCTTAATTGAATTAAGGGGTAGACTAGACTTGTCCCAACTAGGCACTAGGTATTAGACCCTAAGTATTAGATCTTAGGTATTAGGCACTAGGTATTAGACACTAGGTATTAGGAACTAGGTATTAGACCCTAGGTATTAGACCCTAGGTATTAGAGGTTAAGGACTAATCTCTAATATCTAATAGAATTAACCTTGCCCTAACTCGCAAAACTAAATTGACAGAATACCTGCTCTGGTTTAGAGTTAATGGTTTATGGCCAACTTAGCCATGAACCATTGACCAGGGATGCTTATTTTTTAACATTCCTTAATAAAATAGAAATACTATCAGAAAATAAGATCAGACTTGGGACAAATCATGGCTAATATCAAATTTGTCAAGGAAGACCAAGAAGTCATTGCTGCCAATGGAGCGAACTTACGAGAGAAAATGCTGCAAAATCGCATAGATCTCTACACGTTTCGGGGCAAACTGGTGAACTGTGGCGGTTATGGCCAATGTGGTACCTGTATTGTGGAAATTGTGGCAGGCATAGAAAATCTATCCCCTAGAACTGAGGTAGAAAATCGGAAACTAAAGAAAAAGCCAGATACTTACCGATTAGCCTGTCAAGTCTTGGTGAATGGACCGGTGAGTGTTAAAACTAAACCAACCCTGAAGAGCAAATCCCCATCTGGTGCCATCTAACCATAGCGAGGGATTGTCAGCTGAATACCCCTGCTTATATACAGATGATATAGACGTGTAGATATAGAGGTGTACATAGGGTTTATAGCATTTATCAATTGGGTTAGGTGCTTTCGTCGTGGGTTTGAACGCGAACGCGTGGCCCATTCGCGAAGGCGTGGCCCAAAGGCCAAGGCTAGGGAGTAGGGAGTAGGGAGTAAAGCTAGGGTAATTGAATGTACCTCACAAGTATTATCAACCAACGCACTTAACTAGCATTAGCCTGATTTCGCCCTGCCAGGCTTCGATTTTTATCTTCTATTTCTACCAGCGGTGTTGAATGGTATCCTATAGCTGGTTGGTTAAAAACGATTTAGAGGAAGTAATAATCATGCAAGTAAACGATCTAGGGTTTGTTGCCAGCATTTTGTTTGTGCTGGTTCCTGCGGTTTTCCTACTAATTCTTTATATTCAAACCGCGAGCCGTGAAGGCTCAGGAAACTAGTTAGCTTCATCCGCCAGAAGCCCCACTTCCGAATCCTTCGAGCCGCACGGCGACCTAGGAGCAAGATCGGCGTGGGATGAATGGCGGAGGCGGAACTTTGATACTTTGCTATCGTCTATAATCGTCTATAATGGAAGTAGTAGGGAAATAAATTAAGAGCTAACCGCCACCTACTAATTAAAAAAAAAGAACCTTTTGTATTGTTCCGGTGCAGAGGGGCATCCCTTGTCGTTAATAAAGCTTGCCGAACGCGCCCCGCGTGGCCTACGGCCTTGTATCCTAACCGTTGGGTGGAGTTGGCAAGAAGCCTACACTGAAATCGTTCGCGTAGCGTCTGGCACTGCCAGTAACAGTCAGTGTAGGAGTATGTCACCTAAAGGTCAGCGTGGGATTCTTACCAGGATGAAAGTCCAAGGGGTTTTTTGTCTAACGTTGTCTAACGTTGTCTAATTAATTTCAATTAAATAACGGTGAAGTTGACTTATCACGCCACTAAAGTAGGCGGGATAAGTCAGCTATTGTTACTCGATTTATGACTCTCCCTCCCACCACTAAAGTAAGTGAAATCTCAAGTAGGTGGAAGTTTAAGTATAAAGTCATTAACCTTTTGTCATTAAGCCTTGATCAGAAACCCTTTTTAAGCAACTTGTAAGCAACAAGAGGTTTACTGGCAATACTAATGACTAATGGCTAATGACTAATGGTTAATAACTGACTGCTTCAAGTAGTTGTGCGTGATAACAACACTGGGCAATTGGCTTTGACTCTGACGTAGTCTGATAAAGAATTCCCCAGTAATCGATCTAAATCTACTAAACTCTTGGCGATAGAAGGGCGACGGTCAGGAGAACCGAGAATCAGCAAGTCGATGTTCTTGTCCTCTGCTAACTCGCAGATTCCTGGTCCGGCCTTACCGCCACTTAGAACACAACGGTAAGAAACACCTAGCCTTTTGGCTTTTGCTGCTGCGTCTGCCAGAACTGGGTCTGCTTCTGCATTGCTCATCAGTTGGTCAGGTTTGGCTTCGGGGATGACACGAGCTAGATATAGTTGAGCATTCTTCATATCTCGCACTAGGGATAGAGCCAACTCGAAGGAATTTTGAGCAGCATCAGATTTATCCATTGCGACCATAACCCGTCTGATTTGTTTGACGTAGACATCGTCTTTGACCAACAACATTGGGCGGGAGGACAATTGGAACACATATTGGCTAACGGAGTTTTCTAAAATCGCTTCTAGGCGAGTTAGTCCTCTCGAACCCATAATAATCAGGTCGGTTTCTTCTTCGTCTGCCACTTGGGTAACGATATTTTTAGGGTCTCCTTGTTTCAGTCTGGGAGTGATTTTGCTGGGGTCAACCTTTAACGACTTGACCGCATCTGCTAATATTTTACCCCCCTCTTTTAACTTAGCTGACATGGCTTCAGCTGTGACTTGAGGAGGCACCACATGTAGGACTGTGACCGATGCCTGTTGTATGGCAGGAATTTCGGCCAACATGTTGAACATTTCTTCACACAGTCCCCGACCAGCTACAGATATTAAAATTTTTCTTATCATTGGGCAATTCTTGCTGGAGTTACTAAATTATGATTGGTTACTGACCATTGAGATGAAAAATTGAGTTGCAAAATTGAGTTGCAAAATTGAGTTGCAAAATCTAACAATTAACCCTTAAAAATTTTTGGTAAATTGTCTGGCACTTACTTCAAACTCAACTCAATGGTATTAAGCTGTGGTACATCTAATTGCCACAGCGCGAATCCTGATTTTCTGTTAATTGTTAACCACCAAAAGTTAACGAACAGAAATCAAGTTTAGATATGCCAGTTCAATCCCCAGCAACCCGTGACATCAGATAGTTGTCCGGTAGGGGTTGGGGGTTTGACTTTACCTGGTATATACTGACCAGGATACTGATAATGAGGCTAGAAAATTTTGAAAATTTATTAACGGCGCTCAGAAGACAGCACTCCTTGATAAGTGAGGACTATCACGCCTAGCTTCAGTATTAGCTTCAGATCTATTAAGCTAGGTAAGTAGCTTGGAGACTCCAAAGTCTCAGAGGTGTTAGGGCAACAGGGTGTATAGCGCGTTGTCTTCGTTATACCTAACCCACCGGAACCATGGGAAAAAAGCGATACGCCGTCCGAAGCCCGGTGGGGAGTAGTAAACCTAGTCTTCGTCTTCTTCTTCCTGTGTTGGATAAACAAAGCTAGAACGCCCACTCAGGACTGCTTTACCGAGAGAGAGGGCTTTTTGTGCTTCCAGATGCGCTTTGCGCTTCCAGTTAGCTTTACGTTTATCCCGTTTGGATTTGGAGGTTTTCTTCTTAGGAACAGCCATAAGTGTAATTTATTTAAATTGTTAGACAGCTTTTCTATCTTATTTCATTGTCTTGTATCTCGGTCTTCTATCTCGTTGTCAGGTAATGATGACTCAGGAGCCTGGTTGTTGGCTGGCGGCTCAGGAGCCTGGTTGTTGGCTGGCGGTGCTTGAGGACTTGGGGAAGCTGTTTCCAGTGACTGTGGCTGAGTTTGAGCAGAAAAATCAGGTTCCTCAACTCGCAGTAGGAACTGGGTATTGGGAAAATAAGTTGCCCAATACTTGGCATCCGGTCGTCTTTGCCAGGATGGACGGCTGACTTCTAACAACAAGACTGGGGCAATTTCTCCTTGATTTTGCCCTAGAATAGTAATCGCTACCTTTGTAGTCAAAATATCACTATCGAAGCTCCGTTGAGCTGCTGCTCTAGCAACTACTTCAGCACGGCGCATAAAGCCTTGGTAAGTTTCGTCAGGCTCACGATTCAGGGTAACATTAATACGAGCTGTCTTGGCTTCGGCGCTTTGGGGAACAATGGCAACTGTGGTCAAGCAACTAACCCCTACTAAGCCTGGTAACACCAATAGCCGGATTACTTTGGACAACATAGTATTGTATCCTTTGATTAGGCTGAAAAAAGGTCAATTCTTATCATGAAGGAAAATCTTTAAGTCAACTAGATTGACAGAAAGTACTTCGAGAGCCTTGAAAGGTGGACTAGGTTCGATAGTGTTATAATTGATTAATTAATAAATAAAGTTAAGCCGTTAGGTTAAGCTAAACAGGGTTAAATTAGAATTTGCCTGTAAGGGGAAACTACAGCAATAGTAATAAATTTAGGCATACCTAAAATTAGGTATAAAATTTACGAGTTTCAGCCGCTAGGGTATGGGGTAAATGGCAAATTACGCTGGTATAGCAATTGGCATCAACCACTATCAGTTCTTACAACCTCTAAACTATGGTCAAGCAGATGCTCAAAGACTACAAGGTTTTTTTGTAGAGCAAGCTCATCTGCAACCCAGTGAGTTTCTTTTATTAACTGATACTTCACCACCGATTGATGATGTTTTAACCTACCCCAACCGAGAAAATATTTTAAGATGTCTCGACAGGATTCGCCAGAGTCCAGCTTCCCGAGAAAGTTGGCGTTGGTTCTTGTTCAGTGGCTGCGGGGTCAGTTGGGATAAAGTTGACTACCTCATGCCGATTGATGGCAACCCAGATGACATTCCAGGAACAGGTATACCAATAGAATGCCTGTTTTCCTCTCTCAAGACTATGGGGAGCAATAAAATCCTGGTATTGTTAGACATAAACCGATCACCGGGAATGCCATCTGGTGAACCGGTTGGTGCTGAAACAGTGGAATTAGCCTACCAAATGGGTATTTCCCTGATACTTTCTAGTCAACTCAACCAGTTTTCTCACGAAGCTTCGGCTCTAGGGAATGGCTTATTCACCTCAGCACTTCTAGAAGCACTGCGTTACTATCATACTGACATTACCCTTGAGAATCTTGAAGAGTATCTAAGGGAGCGCCTACCGGAGTTGAGCCAACACCATTGGCGACCAGTTCAGATTCCTCTGACGGTGATTCCTTTACAGGAGTATCGACAACAACAAATTTGGCCTGAAGGGGCAAGCTCACCACCAGAAAATCAATGGGCTGACCCGAACACTGACTCAGAAGCTACCAAGGTAGTTCTTTCCGAAGATGGGAATAATCTTGAGGTGCGACCCAAGGCCGGGTTCCCCGGCCTTGGAGGCGCGCACCTTGAGAGTGAATTTACGAAAAAACCTTTATCGGTGGTAAAGCAAAACCCGAATAGCTCTTTACCCACTAACACTGACAGCTCAAACCAAAGGTTATCTGACTCAGTAGCTTTAGTTTCTTATTCAGACAGCCAGCCTCAAACTGATACAGAAGAGTTATCGTCATGGCGAGAATGGTTGTTTTGGGGTAGTGGTATAGCTTTGTTGTTAGGACTAGTGAGCTTAACTGTTGTCCGTAACCAGGAAGGCTTGATTAGCCAGCAGGTGATTAAAGAAACAGACACTAGCACATTAACTACCAAATTACCAGAGACTACTAAGGTCAGGAATTCCCCAGTAACATTGCCTACAGCGTCAAAATCCCAGGCAACTCCAGCTCCCTTGCCAAATTCCAAGAGTAAACCCCTGGAAACTAAACCACAGAAATCCCTGGAACCGAGTCTGATCAAGGCGAATCAAGCAGCTTTGGACCAGGCAAGACAATTAGTTGAACCGAAACAGGCATCTGTGTATAGCGATGCGATCGCAATTGCCCGTCAGGTAAAACCTGGGGATCCTCTTTATGAGCAGACACAAAAATATATCACTCGTTGGAGTCAGTCAATTTTGGCTCTAGCCACGAAACGGGCAAAAAAAAGTGATTTTGAAGGAGCGATCGCAGCTGCCCAGCTAGTTCCTGAAGATAACCCTTCTGTTTATGCTTTGGCTAACGATGCCATTAAACAGTGGCAGATTCTCGCCCAACAGAAGTCTCAGAATCAACAGACTATCCAAACAGCCATCAAACAAGTCCAACGTAATCAAGCGTCTAGTTATAATCGTGCGATCGCAACCCTGCGTAAGATTCCACCGGGTCAACCGAAGTATGCCACAGCACAAGCGTTAATTGCTCAAGCTAGCGATAAGATTTATGGGATTGCTAAGTCCCGTGCCTCGCGAGGCAAGTTTCTCTCCGCAATTAACACAGCAAAATTAGTCCCCAAAGATACCCCTTACTATGAGGCTGCCCAAGAAGCGATCGCTAGATGGGAGCAAGGTAGACCTTGATAGCCATTTGGGTTGAAGGTTACAGGTTGAAGGTTACAGGTTGAAGGTTACAGGTTGAAGGTTACAGGTTGAAGGTTACAGGTTGAAGGTTACAGGTTGAAGGTTACAGGTTGAAGGTTACAGGTTGAAGGTTACAGGTTACAGGTTACAGGTTACAGGTTACAGGTTACAGGTTACAGGTTGCCAATTATACATCCGGCTTTCAGTTGTTAAGGCTCTAATCTTCAACCTACCCTACACCGGACCCCTAGGGAGAACAACCATCTAACCTTGGCCTATTGGCCACGCTACGCGAACAACCAACTAACCTTGGCCTATTGGCCACGCTACGCGAACAACCAACTAACCTTCAACCAACTAACCTTGGCCTATTGGCCACGCTACGCGAACAACCAACTAACCTTCAACCATCTAACCTTCAACCATCTAACCTTGGCCTATTGGCCACGCTACGCGAACAACCAACGAACCTTGGCCTATTGGCCACGCTACGCGAACAACCATCTAACCTTCAACCATCTAACCTTGGCCTATTGGCCACGCTACGCGAACAACCAACGAACCTTGGCCTATTGGCCACGCTACGCGAACAACCAACGAACCTTGGCCTATTGGCCACGCTACGCGAACAACCAACGAACCTTCAACCTTATAACTGTCAAAGGTTACTCTATGGTATAATCTCAAATAACTAAGCCAGAGCGGAGGGCACGGACAGCTGCTTGAGTACGGTCATCCGCACAGAGTTTATTCAAGATATTTCGGACATGAGTTTTGACAGTTCCCACAGTGATATATAACCTTTCTGCAATAACAGCATTGCTGCAACCTTCTACAATCAACTGCAAAACCTCTAATTCCCTTTCCGTTAAAGGATAAGCTTCAATCATTTGATTGTATTCATTGGGAGCAGCATGGATAGCGATCGTTTCACTAGCGTCAGCATGCTGAGTATGTTTACTTGGTTTGATCTGCTCAAGTACAATTCTGGCAATGGCTGGATCAATCCAAGCATTACCTTCATAGGTCACTTTCAGAGCTTCTACCAATTGATCAAAAGTTATATTTTTCATGCAGTAAGAGTCAGCTCCAGCAGCGAAAGCTGCTAGTACAGCTTCTTGATCATCCTGCAAGGTCAGTACCATAATCTTGGTGGGGAAATCATCCTGTTTAGAATCATCCTGTTTAGCTTGAAACTCTTTGAATTGTCTAGTTAATTCAGTTCCATCCATGTCAGGAAGACCAATATCGACAATTCCGATATCTGGTCTAGATTCCGCGAGTAACTTTAGTCCTTCAGTAGCATTGGCTGCTTCGCCCACCAATTCAATTTCACCGTTTTGTTGGAGGGCTGTTCGCAGACCCATCCGAGTCAGATCATGGTCTTCAATGAGAGCCACACGAATTTTACCCATCATTAACGTCTAGGGGTGTGAGATTTATAGTTTATTGATTTTTAGAGTAATTTTGTAAAGTTTTGGTAAAAATCCTCATTATCTCCACCTATTGGTAGTTGTAGATATTTATGAGTTTGGGATAGAGTTTCCAAAAGAGCATCTCTTGGCAACGATCACTTAAAGTTAGCTGGAATGAAAGCATTTGTCAAAAACTATTACGGTATCAGATATAAAGTTCTTGAGAAGTTACAGGAGGTGCGACCCTTGGCGAATTTAATTCGCCAAGTAAGAGCGCACCTATGGGTAGTTACTTATTATAATCTTTACACTTTATGAGTATAAGGGGTTAGTGGTGCCAAAACGACTTGTCATAGGGGTTGGCACGATTTCCCATTCCAACGGTGAGAGGAAATTCTCAACAGGTCCGCGCCCGTTCGCGCCCCGGGTCAGCTTTGCCGAAAGGCGCACCGACCCGGGAATTTGATTCTTAATGCAGAAAGCGCACAAACAGCTGAAAGCGCACCTATCACCTAGCGTAGCCATTTGCTTAGCTTCGGCCCACAGGCGGATCAAATGCGCTTATTAAGTAACGCGCGGTAGCCTCACCACCAGAAAATGACTAATTCCCATAAATCCTACTCTTTATGGTCATCTGCAGAGCATCCTACGCACCGTGATCCAACAGCAGGATAAAATAGGGGGTAAAACCCCATAAAAAATCTATCTCAGGGAGTTTGTTTCTCAGGAAATACCACTGGAAAATTAGGATTGATTCATTCCAATCGGATTGGTTCATGCCCTAGGTCAGTGAAATTACTAAGCAGCGTGAGTTTTTAGACAAGTATACTCATGCGTAGTCGATGATAATCGACTAGTCAAATGTTCTGGTGATACTACACAACCTTGGGATTTCCTCTACCTAGTCAGATCAGTATTTTTACTGAAGCTCTCTGACTAGTACCGAGGTAAGGTAGAAGCCTACAATTTAAAGGGACGTGGAGAGATTGTCAAGTCCTAATGGTTGACTAAATTCGTGGAATATCTAAACTCAATCAATAGAGTATGCTCAATATAATTAATTAGCCTCCTCAGGTGTCGGTTGTCAGTCAAGAACTGTTACTACCAACTATCCACTAATCATTAGCCAATAATCAATGACAACAGCTCAACCGCTAAATCATGGACGAGATTATCAGACTACTTATCGTAGAGGATGATCAAGTTAACTGCAAAGCCATCATTAAAGCTCTTAACAGAGGGGGTATACCCGTAAAAATAGCTGTTGCAGTTGACAGCAAAAGCGCCTTGTCGATCATCGCATCACGCTGCGCCAACTCTACCCTTACCCAACCGAGTTTGGACTGCATTCTATTGGACTATAACTTACCGGATGGCGACGGATTGACTCTGGTTCAACAAATCCGTGATGCTGGCATTGAAGTGCCTGTGATTGTTTTGAGTAACCAGGGGAACGAGCAAATTAACGAGCAAATTGCGGTTGAGCTGATCAAATCTGGAGCATCGGACTATCTGACCAAAAGCCAAATCTCACCCGAAAAGCTTTTACGTAGTATCTCTAATGCGGTTCGCCTCTACCGCGCAGAACGGGAAGCGCTCATAGCTCATCAGCGGCTCAAAGAAAGCGAAGAACGCTACCGCTTGGTGCTAGAAGGTTCCAATGACGGGATCTGGGACTGGAACCTGATCACTAAACAACTGTATTGTAATGACCGCTTCTATGAAATTACTGGCTTGTCGGCTGAACAGATAGGGAAGTACCACCATAACTTTTCTCCTGATCTGTTATTTAAGTTACTAAATTCCTCAGATCTACTCAAAGTTACTAAGGCGGTAGCTAGTTACCAACAAGATTATCTTGAACTGGATGTAGAATTTCACCTACCCTTTGCTTTTGGAGAAGATCGCTACTGTACTGCTCGTGGCAAAGCCCAGTTGAATGATCAAGGAGTACCATTCCGGATGTCTGGTGTAATTACTGATATTACTCAGCAGAAGCGAGCAGAACAATCCCAGCGATTTCTGGCGGAGGCTTCTGCTGTACTTTCAGCTTCCCTCGATTACCAGACTACATTGGACAATCTAGTGCAGCTGGTAATCCCTCGCTTTGCTGATTGGTGTGCCATTGATGTAGTATCGCCAATTGATAGCTATGATACTCCCGAGTCTTACCAGCGTCTTGCGGTTGCCCATGTTAACCCAGAGCAAGAGGAGTTGATTTGGAAACTGCACCGTTGCTACCCTCCCCAGGGGGATGAAGAGTATGGCAATGGCAAGGTTTTACGTACAGGTTGTACGGATACCTATTTTGAGGTTTCTGATCAATTCCTAAGTGCTGCTGCTGAGGATCCTGACCATCTCAGGATGTTACAGGCATTGAAAATTAAGTCTTACATTTGTGTACCATTACGAATGGGTTCACAAATCTTGGGCTCAATTTGGTTTGTCAGGAGTGACTCAGGTCGCCGCTACAATGAGCTCGATGTCAAGTTGGCTGAGGATTTAGCTAGTCGCGCTGCCCTAGGCACTGAAAATTCGCGGTTATACCGAGAGGCAAACCAGGCGAGTGATGATCTCAGGCAGGTAATTACGATTCTCAATGAACAGCAACAGCAATTGAGAACCCTACACCAGTTGACTAATCTCCTCAATCAACGGCTGACTAACCTTCCAAATCTGTTGCAAGAGATCGTATCTGAGGTAGTTAAAGCGATTGCTGGGGTTGAATTTTGTTTCATCATTCTCAATAATTCCCTCGGTAACCCTGAAGTCTTAAGGGTTACCGAGGGAATTCATACACAAAAGTTCCTCTGGGAAGACATCTTGCCCCTTGAGGAAGGGTTACTCTCTCAAGTCTTTTTAACTGGAAAATCTCAGTTAATTCAGCGCAAGAGTTGGGATTACCGGCATCCGGAAGAGGAAGTACCTACAGCTATTTACGCTGTGGCGATTGAGTCTGTGCAAGCAGGACGCTTGGGAGTACTAGCTATTGGCAATTGGGAAGACCCAGAGGCATTAGACCAATCAGGTCGGAATCTGCTAGGAGCAGTGGGTGAACAAGCTGCGATCGCAATTGATAATGCTCGCATGATTAATGAACAAGCCGCGATCGCAATTGATAATGCTCGTATGATTGAAGCCTTAGAGGAGCAAGAAGCACGTTTAGAGTTTCAGAACACTATGCTGGCTCGCCAGAATCGGGAACTCGAAAGGAGAGATGCATCCCTCAAGCTACAGAACCTGCAATTGTTGGAAGCAGCACGATTGAAATCCCAGTTTGTTTCTACGATATCCCATGAGTTACGAACTCCCATGAATGCCATTATTGGCTTTTCTCAGCTGCTATTGCGTCAGCGTCAGGGATCCTTGACCCACCAACAAGCAGATATAATCGAGCGCATTGTGAATAATGCTCAACATCTACTGACTCTAATCAAGGATATGATTGACCTGTCCAAAATTGAGGCAGTTTGTCTGGAGTTAACCTTGGAAAGTTTGCATTTGGACAGGTTGATCAAAGAAACCATCAATGAATTCCGTTGCCTAGCCGATCAGAAGGATTTAGGGTTATATATCCAAACCAATTTACAAAATCCCATCGTAATCAATGATAGCCTCCGCCTGCGGCAGATTTTGGCCAATCTGGTTTCCAATGCCATTAAGTTTACCGAAATTGGCAGGATAGAGGTGGTAGTCAAGGAAATTTCCACCGACTGGCTGATTCTCACTGTTAGGGATACAGGAATTGGAATTGCCCAGGATAACTTAGAGCATATTTTTGAGGAGTTCCAACAAATTGATCAAACCACAACTCGCAAATACTCGGGTACCGGCTTAGGACTGGCAATTACAGAATCTTTAGTCAAGTTGATGCAAGGAACGATTACGGTAGAGAGTAAGGTGGGTAAGGGGTCTACCTTCCATGTCAAGTTTCCTCGACGAGTAAAAGCTTCTACTCCCGATTGTCTTGATTGCGATCTACCAAAATCTAAAACCCTAGCT
This sequence comes from Moorena sp. SIO4G3, assembly GCF_010692305.1. Taxonomy (NCBI): domain Bacteria; kingdom Bacillati; phylum Cyanobacteriota; class Cyanophyceae; order Coleofasciculales; family Coleofasciculaceae; genus Moorena; species Moorena sp. SIO4G3. Next base: position 67,879 of record NZ_JAAHIG010000010.1, read on the forward strand.
TGTTCGTTTTTGCCCCAGACTCTTAAAGGATTTCGTGCTGGAAGGGTAATTTATTAGGTTTCAGGAAAATCATCAGCGACTCAACCAAGCGATCGCTTCTCGAATCCAATCTTCCGCATTCTTACTTTTAGCTACCTGAGCATCCTCACTAATAGCATGGAGTGCTTGAGCAATTTCATCATTTTCATATCCCAAAGCTAACAGGGTCATCTCGACATCTTCCTGAATCCCTGGTGAGAGTCCATTAGGAGATAGTGGGGACTCTACCTCCGATACCTTATGCCATTGAGCCAACTTCGTTTTCAGTTCTAGAGCAATGCGTTCAGCGGTTTTGCTACCCACACCAGGGGTTTTGGATAAGGCACGAATATTACCTGTGACAATCGCTTGGACTAAATTAGGCAATCCCAAGGTGTCTAGTAGTGCGATCGCTAATTGAGCACCAATACCGTTGACACTAACTAACTGACGAAACAAATCCCGCTCAGCGGCTGAAGCAAAACCGTATAGCACCTGTTGCTCCTCCCGGATTTGCAAATGGGTGAAGATTTGCACGGTTTTTTCCGATAAAGCTACGGGCAACTCCTGGGACAAACGGCGAGTGATTTGTATTTCATACCCAATGTAGTTGACATCTAGAATCAGAGTGACGCGATTACCAGTGCTTTTTTGAATGCTAGCTACTGTCCCCTTGAGATAGCTGATCATTAGTTGAAGGTTTAAGGTTCGTTTAAGGTTGAATGTTTAAGGTTGAATGTTAGTTTAACCTTGGTTTAAGGTTGTTCGCCTTTGGTGTTCGGTGTAGGATAGGTTGAACGCGCACCCGTGGCCAAAAGGCCAAGGTTTGTTGGTTGAACGCGCACGCGTAGCCAAAAGGCCACGCTTGGTTTAAGGTTGTACTCCACCACGAAAATACTGAAGGATAGTTGAGAGCATAACCTGCAACCTACCAACCTGCAACTTGTAACTCGATTAACCTGCAACTTGTAACTCGATTAACCTGCAACTTGTAACTATTAACTATTTCTTATTTATTGGCGATCATTACTAATAACTCAAAAAGCTAACTCAAAAAGCTAAAATAATTCAAACCTTCGATTATACCACCTGCACAGTTAGCTTTAGCCAGGTAATGGTAATCTGCTGAGTTGTTTTCGTACCACTGGCGAAGTTCTGGTCGGGCGTTACCCACTATAATTCCTCGGGAAAAGCCAACGCTAAATAAGGCAATGTCATTTCCTGAATCGCCACAAACCACTGTCCGTTCCGAATCAATTCCCCACTGTTGCCGTAAAAACTCTACTGCTAGACCTTTATCACTATTGCTGGGTAGAATGTCTAAGTCTTTCCCACCACTATAGATCAACTTGAAATTAACACCCCTTCCTTGAAGCTCAGAGTCCAGTTGAGGTAGCACCCTCAAAGCTGCTTCTTCGGTCAGGTGATAGCTGACTTTAAAGGGACGTTGTTCTGATTCTACTTGGGGAATTAAGTCAGGATACTGGGCAGCGGTTTCCACAATCATGTCCCGATCCCAGCCTTCAGATAACTTGGAGAACCAGTCTGGATTGGGCGTATCTTGGCCATCATTATCATAAATTTCTGTACCCACAGAGGTGATCAGAGCATCTGGATCAAGAAGTGGCTTCTCGGCTTTCAGCTGGTGGTAGGAACTATGGGATCGCCCTGTAGCATAAACGATTCTTGTACCATGTTCTTGGCGATGCTGACTTAGCAGAGGGTTCAGTTTAAGCAGAGCCTCATCATCCCCTACTAGAGTATTGTCAAGGTCAGTTACAAACAGAAATTTAGTCACGAGATGCTAAGAGGTTCGGGTATTGCCTTATTGTCCTACATAGTTGGGTTAAAAATCATAGTTGGGTTAAAAATCATAGTTGGTTAATCGCGTTTTGGCTACAATTGAAATAGCTATATCCCCTGGTACCAAGCGCAATCCCTATGACGAACGAGAGTTAGAAAGTTATGGCTCATCTCAAGCAACGCCGCCCTCAAAATATCAGTGGTGACTTTTACGTCGATAGCAGCTGTATTGATTGTGATGCCTGCCGTTGGATGACTCCGGAAGTGTTCCATCGTGCTGATCAGCAGTCTGCCGTTTATCATCAACCTGCTAATGAGACAGAACGCTTGAGAGCTCTTCAAGCCCTATTATCTTGTCCCACCTCTTCTATTGGTACTGTTGAGAAACCTAAAGAGATTAAAGACGCTCAGCAGAGTTTCCCGATACCAGTGGCAGACAATGTCTACCATTGCGGCTACCATTCAGAAAACTCTTATGGTGCTGCTAGCTACCTTATCCAACGCCCCCAAGGCAATATTTTAATCGATTCTCCCCGCTTTACACCACCACTGGTCAAAGCTCTAGAGGCAATGGGTGGGATTCGCCACATGTACCTGACCCATCAGGATGATGTGGCAGATCATCACAAATACAGACAGCATTTCCAGTGCGAACGCATTTTGCATATAGATGAAATTACCACTGATACCCGTGATGTGGAAATTCAGCTCACTGGTTCTGAGCCTTATCCCTTAGACAATGACCTGTTGATTATCCCAGTTCCTGGTCACACCAAAGGTCACACTGTTCTACTGTACAACAACAAATTTCTCTTTACCGGTGACCATCTTGCTTGGTCTGATCAACTTCAGCAACTGATTGCCTTTCGTCGCTACTGCTTCTACTCCTGGCAGGAATTAATCAAGTCAATGGAGAGGTTAACCAACTACTCTTTCGAGTGGGTATTACCAGGACATGGACGCCGGTATCATACTGATATTAAGACTATGCAAGATCAGCTGAACCAGTGTCTTGTCTGGATGAAGCATCAAGGATGAAGCATCAAGGAGCAAATTAAGTTACTACGTGACATACTCCCACACTGACCTACCGGTTGAGTGTGGGCTTCTTACCAACTCCACCTATCGGTTCGGATACTCGGTAAGCTTTATTAACGATACGGGATGCCCCTCCGCACCGGAACAATACAAAAAAGTTCTATTTTAATTAGTAGGTGGCGGTTAGCTCAAAATTTTCTTCCCTACTACTTTCAGTATAGATCTTGGTACTCAAAACGGCAAAGATCTTGTCCGCGATTCATCTGACACTCATGGCGTAGCATGTTCGTTGTGAGGCATAAGAGCGGATGAAGCTAAAATCATCCCCCTCATCCCTTTGATGCCCCTACTTTCGGAAAACATACCCAAGTCTTGGGTTTATCCCTGATTACCATCACATTTCAGCCATCCAACCAATCACTCTAGCTCAACACTTTTGCCAAAAGGTTTTTGATCTCGTCCCCACCTTGGCTTTGAACGAAAGAGAGGACAATCGGTAGAAATTTGGAAATCATATCACTATCCATTTTTAGTTGATCAAAACCTCCTACGAGGCTAGCTATAGTGCCTAATTGTCCAACGCCACCGCCCATTGATGCCGCTAATCCTCCCAAGGCTCCCATCATGCCACCACTTTTTGGTGCTGCTTGGAGCAAATCATTTATCCCTGGAATATATTGCGCTACTTGGGCAAAACTCTCATCTCCCAGCTTGTCCTTGGCCAGTTGGAAAATAAGTCCAGCTCCGCCTTGGGCTTGATTTTCTTGCACTCCCAGATTTTCAGTTAACAGTTGAATCAGTTCCATAGATGCTCTCTTGTTGGATTGCGATATCGTTGCCGCCTTAATTTAACATCCGATAGCAAAAATAATCATTTATTTACATTTTTTTAACATAGTTATCTATTACTATTTATAGTTTATAGTTTTTAACACAACCCATAAAATTTATACACAACTAGTGACTTAGAGCAGTAAGTTCCTTTTTGGGCTATAAGCTAGGTGAATTTAAGGGTTAAGGAAATTAACAAAAAATTAATCATTAATCTATAGCAATCCGATCGGATTCGTGAACAGTAACAGGTTTTACTCAGGATTCAGGAACTATCGGAGTCAGGGCGATTTTCAAGAAAAAATTGCTAAATTACATTTACTAGATTACATTTGATTACAGGAAACCGCTCGAATCTTAGCTAAATTACTAAAAAATCTAAAGTATTGATAATATAAATAAAATATCGCGCTTAAGCTGAATAATTGTTTTCCAAGTTACGTAAAATAAAATCCAGAGGTGCGACCCAAGGGCGATTTACTCGCCCATTGGAAAGCGCACCTAATAAAAGACTTTGACCTATCTGGAGGTTTCTATGGTCAGCTACGCATCACCAATGGGAATGGGAGTTAAGTTAACAGCTAACCCAGGGGATAGAATTGCCACTGAACCCCAAACTATTGAGGAAAAAGCGAAGCAGGTTGCTGTGGATACGATTGATATTACAGGGGATCACATCAAAGTTCCCACTTACTTCGTAGTGAAATACCCTGATGGTGACACCAAGGCACTACACCATGTGAAGGATGCTGAAGCAATTTCAGATCTGATTCGGCAGATGCAACTTCAGCAAGAAGAATGGCCTCAAGGATCACAGGAAGTTAAACATTGGTTGAACCTACCTGGTATGCTTGTAATATTGGCTGGTTTCTTAATGACTTCCATTGTCCTAGTCGGTATTTTCTAACTGCACTAATCCTGCACGAGTAATGATGGATAATGAGTGATGAATGATGAACCTTAGAGAATAGCTAGGGTTGTATCATTCATCCTTCATGGTTCATGATTTGCAGATTAGATTCGATTAGATGCCATGGGTTCCATTTTTAACTTACCTAACCATCATTTGAGGCGGTGTTGTGCGCCACAATTGCTCTAAACCAACTGCTGGCATAGTTAGATACAACAGATCACCAGCGGCTAGGTTAAGTTCCAATAAATCCCAGCCATGAATCGTTTGATACTTAGTTTCTACATACAATGGCACAAAGTCAGCAGATCTGGCAGCATCTTTAACACGGCGTCCACAGAAGGGATGCTCGGTGGTAATTTTAGTGGCTAAGGCAACCCAAAGCGTATCACCAATCATACCATTGCCTAACACTTGTCCACCTAATGCGGCAGCTGCAAAGGAAGGGGTGGCTAATTCTGTGGGAGACAATACTGCTTCAAATTCAAACACTTGCTGTACCATGTGGGAAAAGTGCGGGTCTTGATTGCGGACAACCACTGACAATTTTGAAGCTAGACTTTTGGCACTAAGAGCAATTTCTAAATTGGCTGTATCATCACTAGTAACTGCTAAAAGGGCTTCTGCTCGTTGGATGTGTGCTGCGGTGAGTGTAGCAGGTAAACTGGCATCTCCGTGAATGACTGCAATACCAAGAGAACGAACAATGTTCAGGAAACGATTGTTGGGGTTACTTTCAATCACCACCAATTCATGGCCTTGGGCATGAAGTTGGTAGAGGATTTGGACTCCTACATTTCCCAGTCCACATACAACGTAGTGATTTTTGTAGGGAACTCTCGCAGCATCCCAAAACTGTTTGAGTCGGGTACCTAAGACAAAATCGTTTAGCAGAGCATAGCAAATCCCAATCACACCAGCCCCTACTAACATCATCACAGCAGTAAATACCTTAATAGTGTCTGGGGACTTTTCTGCTACTTCTTCTTGACCACCAGCACCCGTAATCATACCCACAGAAAAATATAGAGCATCAACAATAGAGGTTTCTAAGTTGACACACACATAAGTCAATGTGGCTGTAAAAATTATCAGGAGTAGGAAAAGGGTCACTACTAACATTGGTTGAGCATGATGCTGAAACTGTTGTAAGTTTGTGAAAACTTTCAGCAGTTTCTGTAGCCAGGATTGGCGTTTAGGACGAAACCGAGGCTGAGTACCAATAATTAAGCGATCGCCAGGTTGTAACTGTTTGCCCTGAGCTACTGCGGAAACTAGATCTAAGTTCGAGTCCATCGGTAGGTAGTAGATCAACATTCGCGTACGCTCATCCCAAAGGTCACTCAACTGTGTTCCCATCCAAGGGTGGCTTTCGGTGATAATTTCTTCCTGTATCGGCCAGGTTTGATTGTGTAGCTTGAGTTGCCCAATCGCTTGATTCCCCATTGCTGCGAAGGCAAATACCGGTGCTGCTAGAGAAGAAACACTCATGCTGACATGATCCGGTAGGGTCTGATCTAAACGAGTACCCAAGCTGCTATTAAACAATCGGTTAACGATCCGAATCCGGGGATTAATCACTCGTGCCTGAGTCAGGATTGCCAGATTGAGAGCATCGTCATTACAGGCGAGAACTAGGGTTTGGGAATGTTCGAGTCCAGCGGCAAGTAGGGTAGAAACAGCCCGCAAGTCTCCAATAATAATATTGTTTTCGTCACCAGGCATTACTCTGTTGCTGATGCCAACAACAGCTACTCCCTGCTGCTTCAGTAAGCGGAATATTTTGTATCCAGTGCGACCCAAGCCACAGATAATGATGCGGGGTTTCATGTGTCAACCTTGTTGACCGAAATAATTGTTGTCGTTTTGCATCTAGCTAAGTGTTCTTTTACAATTCTTATCCAAGATAGCTCAAAGAACTGTAGCCGAAGACACTGCTGCTGGGAAAGAAAGGGTAAAATCTCGCCCCGTAAGCGATTGAGGTAAGCTCGCGCATACCGATTAACCTTATCCCCTGCTCCTCTGCGTGCCTGCTTCGCAAGCCGATTCAATATATAAATTAAAATAAAATCAATAAATTAGATATATAAATTAGATGATGTAGATGCCTCAAAGCTTATCACTCCCTCGACCCGTCACCCCCTGATCACTTCATCTTCACAGGAACTGGCTATAAATATCTACCAAGGTTTACTAGGAAAGGGGTAGCCTCTCAATGGCTGGAACCCTGTATTGACTTAATAGGGCAACCTCCTGCTCGTATATGAACTCGCTGTAGTCAGCTAGATTGTCCAGCCCCAGAAAGTTGAGGATGATCTCAGCTGCTAGCCAAATTGTTATTCTAACCAATAATTGCCGCCATCGTATTATCATTGCATCAGACCTCCTGAGTATAGGTGAGGGAGGTTAGGTTTATAGTTGTAATAATCTGTTCAATTAAGTTATCAGCCTCAATTTTGTCTTTTATGCGCGCGGTATGGAGCAATTCCGTCCCGGTGTGCTTACAGTCGTCGAGTTAAATTCGCCACGGGTCCGGTCCCAGGAAGCTAGTTACAGTCTTGAATACTGATGTGGCTGATTCTGTTGGCAAAATGTTGAATTTGTGTATAACTCGCAAAACTTACCTCAACGAACAGTCCCGGTGTGCTTACAGTCGTCGAATTAAATTCGCCACGGGTCCGCTCCGCGTGGGTTTTCGATTCAATTCAAACTTGATAGGGCACGCTTCGGCAATGTTTAGGACTACAGTAGTAGTCAAACATAGCGTTATAAGCTATTTTGGGGCAGATAAACTAGGATTTAGGAAAGAGGCAGCAATGGGATATCACGTTATTTACGATGGCGACTGTAATCTTTGTGTGACTCTGGTACAGCTATTAGAAAATCTGGATCAGGGCAAGCTATTTAATTACATACCCATGCAGGATAAAGAAGCTTGCGGCAAATTACGGGTAACACCTCTTGAGTGTGAGATGGGTATGATTTTGATCGATGCTTCTTCTGATGATTGCCGATGGCAAGGAAGTGATGCCGCTGAAGAGATTGGGCGTCTATTGCCATTGGGTAATATCTTTGTATCGGCTTATCGGGCAATGCCTGGGGTGAAGTCGTTAGGCGATCAGGTTTACGAGCAGATTCGGGATAATCGTTACACTTGGTTTGGTAAGCGTTCTACTACGTATAAATCAGTTTACCCAGTAGGTTGCAAGGCTAATCCGAGTTGAGGCTAGACTAGAGACTCAATCAACTTTTATCCACGCTTCTTATAGGAATAAACACACCATCCCCTATTATAAACTGTGGGGATAAGCTTAACCTATAGGAAAGTTCAATGTAATGTATTAAAATACTTATTTTCCTGGACTGATCATCTGATCGTGATGGGTTTTGCATCACGGAGATTGTTCCATAGGAATAGTTATATCAATACCAGAAACGGCAATTGAGTGATATTCAGCCATGTCGATCGAAAAACTTAAGCCTGCCGACAAAGGAGCTGTCGGGATTTATGTTCCCTACTACCAGGGTAATAAACGCAATCTTTTACCTATAGCAATTAGCCTCTACCAACAAGGGTCTTTAGAAGGTCGTCGCCAGATAGAAGGCGGTGATAGTATTCCCTTCGTTGCTAGTTGGTTTGTATCTAATCTTCCTTCTGAACTAACTCGTTGCCGATTACAATTTGATGGTAACGCGGATCTCAGTTACGAACTGACTATGCAAAATTCTGAGTTTGTGAATTACTTAATCGAAGTGATTATGAACTTTAAGCGATCGCGCATAACGGATTTTTCCAAGGCATTCTACCGCAAACTGCTACGCATTGATGAATAAACAACCAGTTCTCTAGTTATAGGAGTGTAAATAAGGGGTGGCAAAATCCGCTAAGTATTTACTAATTGGGTCAACAGAAGCTTACAGCGGTAAGTCAGCAACGATCCTAGGAATTGCCGATCAACTGCAAGCAAAAGGGATAACGATTGCCTACTGTAAACCACTAGGTACCTTTTTAAGTAGCAATCAAGGGTCAACCATAGAGGAAGATGTCCAGTTTATCACTGACATACTTAAGTTGCCAGAGAACATGGTGCGATCGCCTTTGCTGTTTATGGATGCTGAAACCATTGAAAAACGTTTGGGAGGACAAGACTCAACCGATTACCGTCAGTCTCTTCAAGACTATCTCCAACCACTAAATAGTGATGTAATTTTGGTGGAAGGAGCAGCAACCTTGAGTGCAGGAACTCTGTTTAACTTATCATTACCAAAAGTTGCTCAGACAATTGATGCTGCTGTCTTATTGGTGGCTCGTTTTCACTCGGTTTTACTAGCAGATGCGTTGTTATTTGCTAAGCAACGTCTGGGAGAAAGCTTACTGGGAGTTTTAATTAATGATATTCCCCAAGACAAGCTATCAAAGGTAAAAACAACATTGAAACCGTTTCTGGAACGGCAAGAAATCCCAGTATTGGGAATGATGCCTAGAAATAATCTGTTGCGCAGTGTTAGTGTTCGGGAACTAGTACATCAGTTGCAAGCTAAAGTGCTATGCTGCCCTGACCGTTTGGATTTGATGGTGGAAACCTTGACCATTGGGGCGATGAATGTCAATGCTGCTCTGAAGTATCTACGCAAGGGCGTTAATATGGCAGTGGTGACGGGAGGGGATCGCCCAGACCTTCAGATGGCTGCTCTAGAAACCTCAACCCACTGTTTAATCCTCACCGGTCAAGTTCAGCCTCAATCGGTTATTCTCAGACGTGCTGAAGAGTTTGAAATTCCAGTACTTTCCGTTGATTTAGACACCCTCACTACTGTTGAGATTATTGACAATTCTTTTGGTCAAGTACATCTCCATGAAGCAATTAAGGTGGAGTGTATGCAACAGATGATGAATGAATATTTCGACATTGAGCGGTTGATCAAGCTACTTGGTTTGAACCCAGCTTTATAGATGCAAGATGCATTAGTTGAAGGTTCAAAGGTTAGAAGGTTCTTCGCCCCGTATTCGGTGTAGGGTAGGTTGGTAGGTTGGCAGGTTGGCAGGTTGGCAGGTTGGCAGGTTGGCAGGTTGGCAGGTTGGCAGGTTGGCAGGTTGACAGGTTGGCAGGTTGGCAGGTTGAACGCGCACGCGTGGCCTATTGGCCAAGGTTGGCAGGTTGGCAGGTTGGCAGGTTGGCAGGTTGGCAGGTTGGCAGATTGGCAGCTTGTTCGGGTAGCGTGGCCTATTGGCCAACGTTTGAACCTTCAACTTTAAACTTACTAAATAAATTCTAACTCTGTTAAAGGTAACTCTATTCAACTAAATATGAAACCAATTCTGGTTTTTGTCACCATTAATTTTGAAGGTTGTCAGGTTATAATGTTTAAGGTTAAAAGGTTCAACCTTGGCCTATGGCCACGCTACGCGAACAACTTAAGCTTCCTTGCCTTGTAACTCTTTTAAACTTTCAACTTGCTAACTTTTAATTCTGTTAACGATGAAACCAGTTATTGTTTTCGGCAGTATCAATATGGATTTGGTAGCCAAAACTCCCCGGTTACCAGTTCTAGGTGAAACACTACAAGGCCATGAATTTTTTACTGCCCCTGGTGGGAAAGGGGCAAATCAAGCTGTGGCGGTGGCAAGGTTGGGTATCCCCACTAAAATGGTGGGGCGCGTTGGTAGTGATGATTTTGGAACTCAGCTAGGCCACAGTCTAGGCGTAACCGGTGTTGACACTGATAGTGTTTTGGTTGAGGAGGGGGTGAGTTCTGGGATTGCAGTGATTTCGGTGGATGAGGCTGGGGAGAATACCATTATTTTCGTGGCTGGTGCTAATGGGCATGTTAATGAAACTGATGTGGAACGCCTCAGTAGTTTGTTGCCAGAAGCCGCTGTTTTATTGATACAGTTGGAGATTCCCATGTCCGTCGTGCTCTTAGCAGCAGCCGCAGCTCAGAAAGTGGGTTGTCCAGTGATTCTTGACCCAGCACCAGCTCAGGAGTTGCCAGAGGAACTGTATGGCATGGTGGATATTATGACACCGAATCAGTTGGAAGCCTCTGTACTAGTGGATTTTCCTGTCGATACCATAGAGTCAGCCAAGAACGCATCAGAAGTACTGTTGCAACGAGGTGTGGATACGGTGATTGTGACCTTAGGGGAGCAGGGGGTTTTCTGTGCCACTGGTTCTGAATCGTTCTTCGTCCCCGCTTTTTCTGTTGAGGCTGTGGATACTGTGGCGGCTGGAGATGCGTTTAATGGTGCAATGGCTGTGGCAATAGCCAAAGGGTTACCGTTGCGGCAAGCGGTAATATGGGGAGCTGCAGCTGGGGCGCTTGCTGTTACTAAGGCTGGGGCTCAGCCCTCTTTGCCTGATCAAGAGACATTCAATGCCTTTCTCACAGAATTAGGTATTAGCTATTAGCTTTAGCAAAGGGAACAGGGAACAGGGACTTCGGAACAGGGAACAGGGAACAGGGACTTCGGAGCAGGGAAGGGAATCCGATAGGAAAGCTTGATTCTGATGATTATCGGAATACTACCAGCTCTATAACCCAAACCAATAATTTACTTTAAATACAATTGCTCGATTCTTAGCAGCAAAATTTTGAATTCATTCCCGATTCCCGATTCCCGATTCCCGATTCCCGATTCCCGATTCCCGATTCCCAATTCCCAATTCCCAATTCTTAATTCTTAATTCTTAATTCTCAATTCTTAATTCCCTACTCCCTACTCCCTACTCCCTACTCCCTAATTTGTGAATACTCCTGCTCACGCCATCGTCAATCTCCTAATTTTAGGAAAAAAAAGAAAGCCCGAAAATAATTTCCCAATTGTGTTCGGTGCGATCTTACCGGATTTACCAATGGTAATTTTTTACATATATGAAAAATTAATCAGAGGAATTTCTGAAAACGTAATCTGGTCTGAATCTTATTATAACCCAAGCTGGCAAGTATTTTTCGATATTTTTAATTCTTTTCCATTGATACTAATAGGTGGATTGTTAGCCTACTATTTTGGTCAAACCTTTCTGATTGCTATGTTTGCTAGCATGGCTCTTCATGGATTGGGGGATTTTCCTGTTCATGCTGACGATGCCCACCGTCACTTTTTCCCATTATCAAATTGGCGCTTTGAAAGCCCTGTGTCTTATTGGGATTCTCGTCATTATGGTCATATTTTTACTCCCCTAGAAGTGTTGGCTGTGATAGTGGGATGCTTTGTATTGTGGAGACGCCACACTTCGATGACCGCTCGGATTATTATTGCGATTGTACTTAGTGTTTATTTTATCTATGGAGTGTATGCTGTGTTAGTATGGGGTTAGTATAGCGGGTTTCAATTCAGGATCATCAGGGTGTAGATACTGAATTAGAGTCAAAGTATTAAGTTCTATTTTTCACAGGTCTTGAACTAACCATCCATGAATACTGGACATACCCCTGGTTATCTCATCAACAAGATAAATGAAGCACTGTGTAGTGCTTTCCCTGATAAACATAAATTAGAAATGATGGTGCTTTATGAATTAAATAAAAATCTGAACGAGATTGCTAGCGTTGGAAATTTAAAGGTAATCGTTCACAACTTAATAATACATTTTAACGCTTCCAATGAGTTGGAAAAATTAATTGATGGAGCACTTAAACAAAATCCTAATAATGTTAAATTAAAGGCAATCAAGGAAAAAGTAAAAATTACCACTAGTTTAGTTAATATATTGATTCCTTTAGAAATGAAATTGATTAAACAAATGCAACAGGCTTATCGAGCTTGCTGTCACTATGAATTCCGGGATGATAGGAAAGATGAACTCCCTGACAGTTTCTATGATATTCTTAAAAAATTGGATGATATACCTCAACCAACTGATGATGAAAAACTGATTGTCAAATTTGTCGATCATTTATTATTTAATGGAAATATTCCCAAGTCACAGGCTGAGCAACTCAAGCAATGGTTAGAAAAAAATGCCAAGAACGTTTCTGATTTATTAGTTCACAATCAAAACTTAAATCCACCAGTATATCCAAAAGGTTTAAAGCAGTTTTCCTTTGAAGTCGTAACAGTTAACCGTAGAGGAGTAATAATCAACCGAGAATCACAGCAAGCGCGTTATTTCACTCAAGATCTGGGAAATGGAGTAGACCTAGAGATGGTGTCTATCCCAGAAGGAAGCTTCTTAATGGGTTCCCCGAAAACTGAGAAGGACAGTCATGACAGGGAAAGACCTGTACACAAAGTAAGCATTCAACCCTTTTTGCTGGGGAAATATCAGGTAACCCAGGCGCAATGGAAAGCTGTGGCCAACCTACAAAAAGTTAACCGGGACTTAGATCCAGACCCCTCTAAAATTAAAGGAGAGAACCGACCAGTAGAGGGAGTAAACTGGTATGATGCGGTGGAATTTTGCGATCGCCTTTTTGAACATACAGGAAAGCGATACAGATTACCCAGTGAAGCGGAATGGGAATACGCCTGTAGAGCCGGAACTACCACACCATTCCATTGTGGACAGACAATAACCAGTAGATTTGCTAATTATAATGCTTCCGATACTTATGCACAGGAAGCAAGAGGATACTATCGAGGAGAAACCACCCCAGTAGGAAGTTTTCCTCCCAACGGCTTTGGCTTATACGATATGCATGGCAATGTTTTGGAGTGGTGTGGGGATCCTGATCATTGGAATTACAAAGGAGCCCCTACAGATGGGAGTGTCTGGAAAATTAATTGGAGTATCTGGAAAATTCATCATATTCATTTTGATTATTATATTCTGCGGGGCGGCTCGTGTCACTTCGTTCCTAGTAATTGCCGTTCTGCCTACCGCAGCAACGGTTTCGGGCCCTTTTGCATCGGCGACCTGATCGGATTTCGTGTGGCTCAGAGTGTTGAATAGGGTACGTTAGGGAAGGGCTCGCCCTCATTTTCGGTGTTGCGTCAGTCTTTGAATTAATAGCAGTAGAGCGGGCATCCTGCCCGCCGGAAAATAAGGTCTTGAACTAACCATCAATGAATACTGGATATACCCCTGGTTATTTTATCAACCAGATCAACGAAGCACTGTGTAGTGCTTTCCCTGATCAAACTGAATTAGAAATGATGGTGAGTGATGTATTAACTATAAATCTGAGCGAGGTTGCTAGCGGTGAAAATTTAAGGGAAATCGTTCACCAATTAATAAAGCATTGTCGTGCTTCCAATCAGTTAGAAAAATTAATTGATGGAGCACTTAAACAAAATCCCAATAATGAACAATTAAAGGCAATCAAGGAAAAAGTAAAAATTACCACTAGTTTAGTTAATATATTGATTCCTTTAGAAAAAGACTTGATAAACCAAATACAACAGGCTTATCGAGCTTGCTGTCCCGATGATTTCTGGGATATTTGTGAAAATACCTTTCCTGACAGTTTAGCTGGAATGCTAGAAAATTGGGATGATATACCTCAAGCAAATGATGATGAAAAACTGATTGTCAAATTTGTTTATTATTTATTAGTAAATAATAAGATTACTAAGTCAGAGGCTGATCAACTAAAGCAATGGTTAGAAAAAAGTGCCAAGAACGTTGTAAAGGAAAAAACTTTAAAGCAGTTTTCCTTTGAAGTAGTAACAGTTGACCGTAGAGGAGTAATAATCAAGCGAGAAAATAAACAAGCAAGTTATTTCACTCAAGATCTGGGGAATGGAGTAGACCTAGAGATGGTGTATATCCCAGCCGGAAGCTTCTTAATGGGTTCCCCTGAAAGTGAGAGAGAGAGTCATTACAGGGAAAGACCTCAACACGAAGTAATCATCTTACCCTTCTTGCTGGGGAAATATCAGGTAACCCAGGCGCAATGGCAAGCGGTGGCCAAGCTCCCAAAAGTTAACCGGGACTTAGATCCAGACCCCTCTTACTTTAAAGGAGAGAATCGACCAGTAGAGCAAGTAAACTGGTTCGATGCGATGGAATTTTGCGATCGCCTTTCCGAATATACAGGAACGGAATACAGATTACCCAGTGAAGCGGAATGGGAATACGCCTGTAGAGCTGGAACTACCACACCATTCCATTATGGAGAGACCATAACCACTAAATTAGCTAATTATAACGGTAACACTTATGCAGAGGAAGCAGAAGGGGGATATCGACGAGAAACCACCGACGTAGGTCGTTTTCCCCCCAATGGCTTTGGCTTATACGATATGCACGGCAATGTTTGGGAGTGGTGTGGGGATCCTTACCATCTTAATTACAAAGGAGCCCCTAGAGATGGGAGGATCTGGAGTATTGATAATAATTATACTGATTCTTATATACTGCGGGGCGGCTCGTGGCTCTTCGGTCCTAGGGATTGCCGTTCTGCCTATCGCGACTTCTCTGACCCGAATGATTACATCGACGACAATGTCGGTTTTCGTGTTGCTAGGGCTGTTGCAAGGAGCTAGCCCTTTGCCCTTTTTGTACTTTTTACTCCTTTTTCTCTATTTGTTGCTGCCGTATAATCACAGTGTAGATACTAAATTAGAGTCAAAGTATCAAATTCTATTGTTCACAGGTCTTGAAATAACCATCCATGAATACTCGACATACCCCTGGTTATCTCATCGAAAAGATAAACGAAGCACTGTGTAGTGCTTTCCCTGATAAACCTAAATTAGAAATGATGGTTTATCGTGAATTAAATATAAATCTGAACGAGGTGGCTAGCGGTGGAAATTTACAGGAAATTGTTGACAAATTAATACAGCATTGTCAGGCTTATAATAAGTTAGATAAATTAATTGATAGAGCACTTAACTATAATCCAGATAATGGTCAATTAAAAGCAATCGCTGAAAATTTTAAAATTACGACTAGTTTAGTCAAAATATTGCGTCCTTTAGAAAGTAAATTTATAAACCAAATGCAACAGGCTTATCAAGCTTGCTGTCCCGATGGTCAAGATAAAATTCCTAGCAGTTTTGATGAGATTCTCAAAAATTTGGATGAGATATATCAACCAACTGATGAGGAAAAACTGATTGTCAAATTTGTCGATTATTTATTATTAACTGGAAATCTTTCCAAGTCAAAGGCTGAGCAACTCAAGCAATGGTTAGAAAAAAATGCCAATAAGTTTTATAATTTATTAGTTTACAAACAAAACTTAAATCCACCAGCAGAGCCAAAAGGTTTAAAGCAGTTTTCCTTTCAAGTAGTGACAGTTAACCCTAGAGGAGCAATAATCAAGGGAGAAAATAAACAAGCAAGTTATTTCACTCAAAATCTCGGGAATGGAGTAGACCTAGACATGGTGTATATCCCAGCAGGAAGCTTCTTAATGGGTTCCCCTGAAGGCGAGAGGGAGAGTCTTGACAGGGAAAGACCTCAGCACCAAGTAACCATCCAACCCTTTTTCCTGGGGAAATATCAGGTAACCCAGGCGCAATGGCGAGCTGTGGCCAACCTACCTAAAATTAAGCGGGACTTAAAGCCAGACCCCTCTTACTTTCCAGGAGACAATCGACCAGTAGAGCAAGTCAACTGGTACGATGCAGTGGAATTTTGCGATCGCCTTTCTCATCACACAGGAACGGAATACAGATTACCGAGTGAAGCAGAATGGGAATACGCCTGTAGAGCTGGAACTACCACACCATTCCATTATGGAGAGACCATAACCACTAAATTAGCTAATTATAATGGTAACTATACTTATGCAGAGGAAGCAGAAGGGGAATATCGAGAAGAAACCACTTCAGTAGGACGTTTTCCCCCCAACGGTTTTGGCTTATACGATATGCACGGCAATGTTTGGGAGTGGTGTGGGGATCCTTACCATGGTAATTACTTTGGAGCCCCTACAGATGGGAGTGTCTGGAGTATAAAATTTCATCCTTTTAAACTTTCTATTCTGCGGGGCGGCTCCTGGGTCAGCTATCCTTGGTTTTGCCGTTCTGCCCACCGCGACAACAATTTGACGCGCGATGCCATCAAAACCAATGTCGGTTTTCGTGTGGCTCGGGGTTTTGGGTAGGGTGTGTTAGGGGTGGACTTGCCTTGATTTTTACGGTAGCCAGTTTTTGGATAGTCTGCCCCGTAACGCACCACAGGGTCAAACTTTATTTGAATAAACTTTGATCAAGGCCATATAATCCTCTCAGCAAACAAACTCTGCAATCGCTCTAACTTACCACCCTTTTGATATAATAAATCTCCCTTACCTAACAAATAAGCTGCTTCAGTATTGCTGCCACCAAAAATAATCTTTGAGTCGGCTTCAGACGCTGTGCGTAAAGCAATTAGCCCTGGTAAATTAGAGCGAATAATGGGAGTAACAACGTTTAGGAATCATGAGGTACAGTCTTCTTTGACGTTGATTCCCTGTTTTAATCCAGCGCATCGCTATTCACTCTTATCTCTTCCCTGTTCCCTGTTCCCTAAAATCTAGAAATTGTGTACCTCACAAGTCCTAGAATTGCTATATGTTGACCACCTATATAAAAACCCTATTATCATGGATCACTCAGACTCTAATCTACCTCCGAAGCCACGCTTTGTGGCTTATCTACCCGATTTGATTACACAAGAGGATTATTTAGATTCCCCTAAACAACAAAAGCTCCGTGTGCGTATTGATATAACTGATGAAGGAGTCGAGATTCTAGGGGACAGTATGTATGCCCATCTTGTAGAAGAACTACTCGCTCAATTAGGTGCAGAGGAGATCGAACGAATGCTTTGTGGCTAGCTTATTAGACTTCTTGCAGAAGTCGGGAACAGGGAACAGGGAACAGGGAACAGGGAATCGGGAATCGGGAATCGGGAATCGGGAATCGGGAATCGGGAATCGGGATGCGCTGCATCAAGATAGGGAATCAGTGTCAAAGAAGACTGTACCTCATAGCTACGATAAACGCTATAAAAGACTTGGAATAATGTCAACTTAGTTTAGTATTGATAAGCTGTTGCGCATTTAAATTGGGTATTATTCAGTTATAAAAAAAACCGTCAAACCCTCTCCCCAGCTCCCCAGCTCCCCAGCTCCCCAGCTCCCCAGTTCCCCAGCTGTCAGAACCATCAAATTTAAATGAAGACCAGCTTATGACTGAGCAAACCAAAACCTCACTTAATCTTCGTAAAGCGTTTGACCAAGGCGTTGCTGTTGCCATAGATCCAGCCAATAATGTGGCGATTCAGCAGGGGGGGGAAGCGATAACTACTTTGAATTCCTACTGGTTACATCAGAGGTGTCCAGTTTGCTCTCATACCTTTCGATTGGGTGATGAAGTGTACATTGCTGAAGATAGAACTGTTCGGCACAATAATGCCTTACTGCCTTGCGCTCAAGGCAATGCTACTGGGTCTGAACCATCCCCAGAGACTTCAGCTTTTTTCGCGGGATTAGATACAGCTTGGCCGCCACCTAAAGATATGCCTATTGTGCGACTGGAGGCAGGTCATGAACTTCTTGCTCCACCCCTTGCTGGTTTTCAACGCCATACTTGTGTGGTGTGTGGTCATACCTTACGGTTGAATGATCACGTGGTTATTTGTCCCTGTAGTCCCCATAAACCTCTGTGTAGGATCGCTGTCCATCGAGATCTAATTCATGGTCTCCATTGCTTTGATGCTTGGAATCCAGGGGCTAATGGTCAACTGTATTGTCCTGTAACCTCACGAAAACTTGATGGCTAATCGTTATGCTCGACATGATCTGATTCCAGGCTGGAATCAACAACACCTGGCGGATGCGACTGTGGTTATTGTTGGCATGGGTGCTTTGGGAAACGAAGTTGCTAGAATTCTGGCTATGTCTGGGGTTGGCAACTTGATTCTTTGTGATCCAGACCGAATAGAAGAATCTAACCTCAGCCGAACTATTTTGTTTCGTCAGTCAGATATCAGTCGCCTCAAGGTGGAAGCGGCAGCGGCGGCTTTAGTGGAATTGAATCCTCAACTTACCATTGAGCAGCGACCTCTGCCACTGGTTCATGGTGTGGGACTAGGTGAACTTCGAGATGCTTCCCTTGTTCTTAGTTGTTTAGACAGTCGTTCAGCTCGCTTACAACTTACAGGTCGTTGTCAGTTGGTTCGCGCTCCCTATATTGATGGGGGAACTCATCCCTGGGGAGGAGAAGTGCGACCTTACCTCGATCCAGATGGTCCATGTTATGGATGTGGTCTCAGTGCAGAGGAGCGTAGCGTTGCTGATGTCCCTTGGAGTTGTCTAGATACAAGACAAGAAAATCCTACTGGAGCAGCTATTCCCTCATCTGCTTTGGTGGGGACATGGATGGGTATGATTGCTGTTCGTTTTCTGATGGGGATGTCTTGTCCCTCTGGGATCCTGAAAATCGATGGCTGTCGAGGAACAACCGTTGTAATTCAACAAACACGAGATTCTAATTGTCCCCTACATATGTCCATTGACTCCGTAACCAGAATTGGCGTGGGCTCAATGGATACGATGCTAAAATTACGAAATGCCCTTCCTAAATTAGCAGTCCCTCTGGCTTGGGAGCCAGTGCAACAGGGTGTTGAATGTTTCTATTGTGGCTTTGCTGAAAATCGGTGGGGCTTGCCATCTGTTGAGATGTGTCCTCAGTGTCAAAAACCGTTGCGACCAAGAACGACTCTTGAGTTAGATCAAGTTCCAGAGGATCTGATCCTTTCAATGTTGGGAATTCCTCCTGGCGAGATCCTTGGGGTGAGAACTCAGGATGGTTTGAAGTGGTTTGAGTTGGATTACTAGCAGTTCCTTATCCGGTTGGGTTGCATAGATTATAGCGGTTTTCAATTAGGTAAGGTACAATTTTTGGTTTTTTAGGGAACAGGGAACAGGGAACAGGGAACAGGGAACAGGGAACAGGGAACAGGGAACAGGGAACAGGGAACAGGGAACAGGGAACAGGGAACAGGGAAAAAATCCTATGTACCTCATTAAACTAAAAGCCGCTATAGTGGGGACAGGCAACAGGCAATAGGCATGCTAGCAATAGGCAATAGGCAACGGGGGTGGCTAACCCCGATTTGGTAAGCTGTTGCGCATTTAAATTGGGTATTATTCAGTTATAAAAAAAACCGTCAAACCCTCTCCCCAGCTCCCCAGCTCCCCAGCTGTCAGAACCATCAAATTTAAATGAAGACCAGCTTATTACTCTAGAGCAATGTAGGTTAACCTGAAAGACGAAAGTACAATAGTGTTCAACAGAGTCATGACTGATAACGAAACTGGTTCTATTGGACTTGCCGAATTGATTGAGCAAGTCAAAGGGGAATTACTAACACCTGCACAAGATACAACAGCTCCTTTTCTGTTTGTGGAATCAGTTGAACTAGAGCTTCAAGTAACTTTCAAAAAAGAAGGAAAAGCTGGCATTAAAATGAATGTTTTATCCGTTGGTGGGGCGGAAGCTGGTGGTGGTATTGGTCAGGATCAGATTCAAAAAGTGAAGGTCAAGCTATCACCATTGTATAGCAAAGAGGAAATGAAAAAATACTGCACAGAGTTACATCCAGAGACGGTTATACCTTCAATCAACAATAGTATAAACGGAATAATGAAAGGGAATGACTCTGGGGATGGAGGAGTTGTGTAGAAAAGCTATACCAATTAGCTATGCCATGATGTACAAAGGGATCCCCCTAAATCCCCCTTATCAAGGGGGACTTTGAGGTTGAAAAGCGTACCTCATAAATCCTAGAAACGCTATAAGCTAAAACGAATTTAAAATGGGTTTTAGCAAGGCAAAAGGCAAAAGGCAAAATTGGATTGATATCTATCCTTTGTAGTTGTTGATTTCATTCATATCCAGTTTAAAGGCACAACAGCTTAGGCGATGAAACTACTGAATTTGTTTTTAACTGTACCGCAAAGGGCAGAACCAGGAGAAATCCAAATTAATGCCCAAGGAGAGGCTGGTCAGGCGGTTTATCCTTCGCGCCTACCCTTTTTTGACGATGGACATAACGTTCCAGACCGATGGCGAACTACTATGATTAAAGCCCTTGGTGCTGTAGTGTTTCAATCAGATACGTTTCCTAAGTCTGAAGAAGTGAACTGGATGGTAGCGCAAGGGTGGCTTACCCCAGAGGGGAATTATTTCGATGCTGAAATATTAAAGAAGATTGGACAAGGTATCTATAACACTCTTTTTCCCCCAGGAAAGGGCAGGGATTTATTACAGAGAATGTTAGCCCGCCTTGAGTCAAATGAACAACTACATATTCAAATTCAATTTAGTGAAGAAATTGACCAGAGAGGACGTTTACCCGATTATCCTTGGGAATTAGCCTGTGACGATCGCGGATTTCTGGCTCGACGACAAGTGACCTTTTCACGGTTAATCGCCTTTGTCGAAAATATACCTAAGCTTCCAGCAGTAAAGAAAATAAAGGTTTTGCTCGTCTCATCCCCTGTTGGGGATAGCGCAATGCATTTACCGCCCCTTGACTCTCAAGAGCAAAGAGCTATACTTAGAGGACTCAAACAAGCTGAAGCAGAAGGCAAAATTGAGGTAGAACAGCTCAAATCTCCGACTTTCAAAGAATTTGGAGATTACCTCACCCAAATCTCTGGAGACAAAACTCCTCATATCATTCACTTCGATGGTCATGGCGTTTTTGGTAAACGTTGCAATAATGAGCAATGCCGTACTATCCATAACCAAGTCAGAGCGACTCAATGCCGAAAATGTGGCTCTCCTTTAGACCCATCTCCCCAAGGTTACTTACTTTTTGAACCTAACCCAGAAGATTGGAACAAAGACGCCGATTATATTAGTGCTACAGAAATTAGTGACCTGATTCAAAAAAGTAATCTGGATTTAGAACAACAGCCAGACCAAGGCATTCGTTTAGTGGTTATGAGTGCCTGTAAAACGGGGATGGCACTGGGAAGTGATTCCGTGTTCAATGGTGTCGCTCAAAAATTGATTGAGCAACAGATCCCAGCCGTGGTAGCTATGCAATACAATGTTACTGTAACGGGTGCAACTGCTTTTGCTGAACGCTTTTATCGAGCATTAGGGAACAAAAAAGTCCTAACTACTGCCCTGAGTATGGGACAGAGTGCAATGGGTAGAGAGGGAAATCAATGGTATCGTCCAGTGCTTTACCTACGTTGGTATGATCAAGAGGGGGGACAGTTGTTTGTGTTTGAGCAACTAGCATCACCTGATCATGCGGTTGGAATTAATCATGAGCAACCAGATCAGCAAACAGGGTGTGTTAGGTCTTCAATATCAAAAGATATGAATTTGCAAGAATTTATAAAAAATGGAATATTAAATCAGTTAGCAGCCTCCTTCAAGGAAGAGGAAATGGCTGAATTTTTACTAAACTCAATTGATTTTCCTGAGCATATGCGTCCGATTTTTCCGACTGGAGGTAGAACGTTAGGTTATTGGCAGAAAATTTGTAAGGAAATTCAGAATGGAGTTTTGCCTACAGGAAATAATCTACAACCACTTGTAGATGCGGCTATGGTTCTTTATCCTAATAATCCTATTTTCAATAAATATTGCAGTCATGATCGAGATAATTAGAGGTTGATGATAGAGAGGATATTTTTTTTTAGCTAAGTAAACTATGGACAAAAAGGAGCTAATTAAAAATGGCATACTAAATCAATTTGCAGCCTTATTTCGGGAGCAAGATCTGGCTGATATTGTTCTAGATGTAATTGATTTTCCTGAGCATTTGCGTCCTGAGTTTCCTACTAACAATAGGACTTTAGGGTATTGGCGAGAAATTTGTAATCAAATCGAAGCGGGTGTTTTGCCGACAGGGACTGACTTACTACCTCTTGTTGAAGCTGCTGCACAATCCTATCCAAATAACCCTATTTTTAGTCAATATTCTAGCTCTCAATCTCAACCTTCTAACTCTGCTAGTAATGCCCCTAACAGCAGCCAACAAACAAATACCCCCACATCAGAAACCCAACAAACAAGTAACGATAACTTATTTATTATCTCGATACAGGGTCGAGATGATCCCAATCATCTTCTAGCATCAGCTAAAATTGTTGCCCCAGGACAACAGATCTCACCGGAAGATATTAGTTTACGATTCTCAGGAAATAATATTGTCTTATTAGGACTCAACCACTGTAGTTCTGAAGCAGTTGCATCTTTTGCTGGAGGACTTCAAACTATCCTCCAATCTAACCAAAATTCCGTACGAGTTAATGTATTAACCGAAGACCCCCAACCCTATCTCATCAGTCGCATCTTTGTTGAGGGACCAGATCAAGCCCGATTTGCCAA